>CAMCWI010000006.1 GCA_945882065.1 Akkermansia muciniphila | reverse complement strand
TTCCGCTCGCACCTCCTGCTCGATCAGGATCGAGCCGTCCGCAGCGCGAATCTCGCCGCGCTCTACGACGAGGCGGGTATTCCCGATGCGAGCCGGCACGCCGCCACCCGTGCCATCAATGAGAGTTATTCGGATTTCTCGGGTCATTTGTTCCGCGCCAACAGCCTCGCAACCGAGGAAAGCGCCAACCGATTTGATCTGCGACAGGAAACCGCGCGGCAGAGTGAACTCCTCGTGGCCAACCTGCTCGCGCCGCCGGGCGCGGGGAATCTTTCACAAACACTCTCCCAACAAGACCACCTGCGATTCTTCGAGGCTAAGCCGATTGGGGTAAGCCTGCTGAGTGAATACACGAGTAACGGCGACTGGCGCGAGACAGGCACGGCGTTTGGTTCAATGGCTGGCTTTAGTTATGCGCTGGATGCGGTTTATCAGAGTCTGAACGGCAACCAGCCAAACGGACAGATGGAAAGCCGCCAGTTTGCCTTTACGATGAAACAACGCGTCACCTCAAGCGATGAAGCGTATTTCCAGATCGGCACGTATCACAACCGCGCGGGAGACGTGGCAAATTATTATGACCCGGCACAATCCCAAGTCGGCTTCTGGGTTCACGAACGACAAGAGCCATCCCTTTACGCGGGCTGGCACCACGAGTGGTCGCCCGGCAGTCATACGCTGTTCCTCGTGGCCCGGCTGGAAGACTCGCTGAACTATCAAGATCCCAGCGCCAACGCCATCTTCCTCCGCCAGATCGGCGGCATAACCGTGGAAGTGCAATCGCCGCCGACGGGGCCGGCAGTGGGACTTGGTTTCGACAGCGACCTCACGTTTTATTCGGCAGAGCTGCAGCACATCTGGGAAACGGAGCGACATTCGTTGGTCATTGGCGGACGATGGCAGCATGGCGATGTGGACTCACAGTCGGATTTGACGCGCGTGTTTCCGCTCACGAGCGACACGGTAAGTTCAACGATGGACCGCGCCAATGCTTACGGCTATTACACCTTGAAGTTACTTGATTCACTGAGCCTTGTTGGTGGCGTCAGTTACGATCATTTGGAATTTCCGCGTAACGCAGACATCGCGCCGCTTGGAGCAGGGCAGGAGTCACGCGATTTACTTTCGCCTAAAGCTGCCGTCTTGTTCGTGCCGTGGGAGCGTGGCTTGTTCCGTGCAAGCTACACGAAATCTCTTGGCGGACTTTACTTTGACAACAGTGTGCGACTCGAACCGTCGCAAGTTGGTGGATTCAATCAAGCCTTTCGCAGTCTGATTCCTGAGAGCGTCGCTGGATTGGTGGCGGGAACGGGGTTTGAGACGGCGGGTATCGGCTTCGATCAATCACTCGAAAGCGGCACTTGGTTTGGAATCGAAGCGGAGTGGCTCACTTCAGAGGGTGAGCGCGATATTGGGGTGCTGACGAATTCACTGTTCCTACCAATTCCAGATTCACCTGGCAGCACTCAACAGGAACTCAATTTCCGCGAGCGCAATCTCTCCGCTTACGCTGGGCAATTGCTCGACAATAATTTTTCGCTGGGCACACGCTATCGTTTGAGCGAAGCGAAACTTACCGAGCGTTTCCCGGAAATTCCTGACGCGGCAGCGAACTTAAACCTGCTCGAAGCCGACGAGCGTGCCACATTGCATCAACTCTCGTTGACCGCGAACTTTCATCATCGCTGCGGCGCGTTCGCCCAATGGGAGTCGGCGTGGTATCACCAGAACAATTCCGGCTACACGCCATCCCTCGCAGCCGAGGATTTTTGGCAACACAATCTGACAGTGGGCTATCGCTTCCCACGCCGACAGGCGGAGTTTCGCATCGGAGTGCTGAATCTTTTCGACACAGACTACCGCTTGAACCCGCTGAATCCCAATACGAACCTGCCGCGCACGTCCACGTTTGTGATGAGCCTGCGCTTGAACTTCTGAAAAGTCTTCATCGGGCCTGCCGCAACCAGCCTCACCTGCCAAGGAGTTGCTGTGCTTCATTCATAAGCGGGCGCGGCGAGATTCGGCAGAAAGTTTTGCAATTTGCGAACAAAAGTTGCAATCACCAAAGTGCCGAGTGTCGGCGGGAGTGCAAAAGGAGACACTTTGTAATTTTCGAGGATTTCGGGGCAAGTGTTGAGCGGAAGAGTTGGGGCTTGGGTGTCCAAGTTGCAAGATGTGATTACGGTTTTGGATTGGGTCGTTAGCGAAAAAACATGATTCAAATTGCCTATGTGAGTTTGAGGCGTGGTTTGCTTACGTCTGACGGGATCGCGGACCTGATGATCACCAGTCGCGAGAGAAATCACGCGCGTGGAATCACGGGCATGCTTCTCTAAAAGGGAGGCAATGTGTTACAGGTTATCGAGGGAGACGAGCCGCAGGTCCTTTCGCTGTTCCTCGCCATCGAGAAAGACAACCGCCACGCAGGTGTAACTAAGGCTGGTGTAATTAAGGCTTGCAGTAGCTCGGCGTGGCAAGATATGCATCGCTCATTTTTCTAGCTCAATGCTTTGAGCGCAGGAGCATCGCCTTCTTGTCTGTGCCGTCCACTTCGATGCTTTGAGTCTCGATGTCAGGATCGTCTCGGAGTGCTTGGTGAACCACGCGGCGATCAAAGGCGGACAGGGGTTCAAGTTCCACGGGATCGCCCCAACGTCGGACTTTCTCCGCAGCTTCCTGCACTTTCTTGACCAACGCTTCGCGAGCCTGGGCGCGATAGCCGCTCACATCCACCGTCACCTTGGGCACAGTCTGGTCTTCCTGAAACAACAGGCGGTTGGTGATGTATTGGAGATCGGAAAGCGTCTGGCCCTGTCGCCCGATAAGCCGCCCGGAGTCCTCTGCTTTCACATCGAGCAGGATACCGTCGTCCAACTTGTGCTCCTCAATGGTGGCGGGGAAGCCGAGGAGCGAGAGCAGTTTTTCGAGAGTGACTTTGGGTTGAGCAGGCATTTCAACAGTTGATGGTTGAGAGTTGTTAGTTGATGGCAGAGCCGCTTTAGTCAGTTGTGCGAATTCAGTTCTTCGCGCCTATTTTTTCTTTTTTGATGCTGGCGTCAATACTGAAGCCGTGGGTGGCGCGGTGGGAGTTGTGGCTGCGACCGGGGCTTTGGTCATCTTCGTCTGGAGGATCGTCAGCAGGTTGTTGACGGTCATGTAAAGCGCGAGGCCGGACGAGAAGTTGTAGAGGATGACGAGGAACATGAGCGGCATCCAACGCATCATCTTTTGCTGGGCGGGGTCCATGCCGGGTGACATCGGAGTGACGTGTGTCTGCCAGATGGCGGTGGCGATGTAGAGCAGCGGCAGCACGTTGATCGGGAATCCTGAGATGAAGAAGATCGTGTCCGTCTTGGAGAGGTCAGTTGCCCAGAAGAAACTCGCGCCGCGTAATTCGATGGCCGTGCGCAGCATCATGAAGAATCCGAAGAACACCGGCAATTGCACGAGCATGGGCAGACAGCCGGCCACGGGGTTGATCTTGTTCTCCTTGTAGAACTCCATCTGCTTGGCGGAGAACTTCGCGGGGTCGTCCTTGTGTTTTTCCTTAAGCGCGGCGATCTGCGGGGCGAGGGCGGCCATCTTTTGGGAGGCGCGCGTGCTGGCGGCGGTCAGCGGCCAGAAAAGAATTTTCAGCAGAATTGTGATGACGATGATCGCCCAACCGTAAGGGATCGAAAGCACACCATGCAGCCAGTTCATCACGAGCAGCAACGCCTTCGAGAAAAACCCGAAGAAGCCGAAGCCCATCGCCTTATCCACATCGTTGTTGTAGCGATTCGCGATGCTGGCGAGCGTCTTGTATTCCTTTGGCCCGATGAACAAGTTCACGTTCCGCTCAATGGATTTGCCTGCTTCGAGAGTGGTGGCCGGATAATGAACAGTCGTTTCAAATCCTTTGAGCGCCGGATTGTTGGTGGTGCTGAATTTGCCTTCCGTTGGGCGTGGCAGATCAATCGCGCGCGAAACGATCTGCGATGCCGGTGCGTCCAGCATGACGATACTCGCGAAGAATTGATTATGCGCCACGGCCCAGACGATGTTGCTCGCGCCGTCGCGATACTCAGTCTTGGGCGTGCCGGGGAAGCAGCCGAGCGTCTTGTTGTCGAAATACGCCGTCAGCGTCTCGTGCAATTTTGATTTCGTGCCGTCATACCACATCAATCCCACGGTGCTGCCGTCGTCGTCGCCGCCCATCGGCGTGGCCGTGCCCACGACCCATTCCTGCAATGGCAACGCGAGCGCGCCGCCCGACGTGTTTTCAAATCGCACTTTCGCGTGAACCAGATAGTTTGTACTGGCCGTGAACTCTTTCACGAGGCGGAGTCCGTTGGGCAGAGTTTTTTCGGCGCGCACGCCACTGTCCATCGGCGTCAGCGTGAACACGCCGTCACCCACCAACGCCTCGCCGCCCAGAATCCCTAGCACGGGAAGATGCGCGTGGGTGTTGAGCGTGGCGAAGTTTGTGGCTGCGGCCTGATCTTTGCGTTTGCGCGCGATGGTTTCGGGGAATTTGACCAGCTCGATCTCCTTCAATCCGCCGCCGCGTGAGGTGAAGGTGTAACGCGCGTTCTCGTTCGTGATGACGAGCAATTGCTCCGGGTTGTTCGTGGAAATATCCGCCCGCGCAATGATGACACCGGGCGCGACTATCGTGCTGGCTGTGTTGGTGGCATTCGTTGTCGTGCTGGAGATGGCGGCGGGCGCGGCATTGGTGTTGACCGCCGACACGGGGCGTTTCTCCATGAAATACTTCGGCACAAGCACGCCCTGCCAAAGGAAAACGAATCCGATGCAGGCGACCATTACGGCGATTGTTTTTCTATCCATGAAATTATTTCAGATGACGGTTGAGGATGAGGAAGCGAGCGGTTGCCGCTTCGTATCAGCTACGGGAAAACTCTTTTCGGGAACGGGATCGTGTCCATGGCCGCCCCACGGATGGCAGCGGCAAAGGCGTTTTGCGGCCAGCCAGCTTCCGCGAACGGCACCATGCTCACGGACCGCTTCCGCAGCATAGACCGAACAGGTGAGGGTGAAGCGGCATCCACCCGCAGGCCCAAAGAATGCACCAAGCGCAGGAGAAATCACCGTGCGGTAAAGTCGCACCGATGCGAGCAAGATGTGTTGAGCCAAGTTCACTTGATCAGTCCAGCCTGCCGAAGCGTGGAGAGAACATCGCGCTCCACTCCCGCATAATTTTTTTCTTTGATGGAATTCCGCGCGACAAGCACAAGATCAAGCGGCTGGGTGAATTCGTGTTGATGCTGCCGATACGATTCGCGCAGCAAACGCTTGGCGCGACTGCGGACTACCGCGTTGCCGACCTTTTTGCTCACCACCACGCCGAGACGCGAGGGAGAATCCGTCGGGAGACGCAACCAGTTGGCGATGAGACAACCTTTCACAGCGCGTTCACCAGCCTGACGGACGCGGAAGAAATCGCGCGCTTGCTTGATGCGGGAGCGACGGCCCAGACCGCGACGGGCTGGCGATGCGGGCGACATGGCCGGATTAAACCGGCGTGAGCCGCTTGCGTCCCACGCGACGGCGGTTGGCCAGCGTGGCCTTGCCGCTCTTGGTGGAATTGCGGTTCAGGAATCCGTGCTGGCGTTTGCGGCGGATTTTTGACGGTTGATACTGGCGTTTCATAAAATTAAAAACATCCCGGCGGCGGGAAAACCCCTCCAACCAGAGCGCGGGAGGATAACAATGAAAGAGGTCGTGTCAAGCAGCCCGAACCAGCAGGTGTGGACGGGGGGCGCATCTTGACACTGCCCCCCATAATTGGGGAGTAACGGTTACTCAACGTGAAAGGCCAAGAACCCCCTAACGAAAGGAAGCGGATGAAGACTGAAACGAAGCGCCCCCAGACCTTGCGAGAGATTGAGATGGAAGTGGAAGCCGAGGGACGCGAGTGGACACGTCAACGACTCCAATAACGACTGCAAGCAGAAGCCGGACAGCACGGCGAAGTTTCCCCCCTGAGCGGCCAGCGGCTCGTGGATCGGCGCAGGCGGGCGCTCGCAGCGCAGCAGGACATGGATGTGTGGAGTGACGATCAGGTGTGGATAAAACTGATGCATTTTTACCTCCAGCCATGCCACGTAGCCATCCATCAGTTTATTGCTCTGCAATCGCTTCACCAACGCCTCCATCGCGTCCAACACATCGCGCATTGTGTCGTGAGTCGGGTCTGCGGGGCACACGCCGACCTTTAACGAAAGCACCATCTCGTACCACTCGTCCGCCTTCCACGCGCCCGCGTATTTCTTCAGCAGGTCTTGGCCCTTCAAGTATGCACAAACTTGCAAAACCAGTCCAGACTGCACCGGCCATAGTACAGGTGCTCCGTGTAAGGGTTTTTGACCATCATGCAGTCGGTGAGTTTGGCGGCGAAGCGGTAGCCGTTCAGGACTGCAATCAGTCGGTCTGATAGGCCGTGCCTGAAGTACAGCTTGTGCGACCACCGATCAAACTGGTGGTAGAGGGCGGTCACAAGCCTTCGCTCTGTGGCTGGCAGTTGGCTGAACGCCCAGTGATCCTTGCTCATGGTCGGGTGGTAAAGCCTGCTCAACTTCAGAACCGGATCAGGTTGCCAACGATTCTCTGCGTTCCACTCGCGCTCTGGCATAGCTACCAGCCTCCACCTTCTGACCAGTCGTTCAGCCAAGTTCTATGAGATAACCAGACCCCACAATCACCGTCAACTGTCCTGCCGAAGCTGGATCAAATGAGGGGAGAATAGGATCAAGTAAATATCCTATATTGGCACTGGTGTTTGATTGGTTGTAACGGCTAGTTGAACACGTGATGTTGAAGCCGAAACTCACATGTCCGGCTTTGTTGAAAGACGCAAAGCGGAGGATTTGAGCCGCCATCGCGACGGTGGAAATTTCGCGCTGGCGGCGAATACGCCAACGACGACGGCCCAGCTGTGAAGAATCTTCCAGCATATCGGCTTTCCACAGCCTTGCGCAGCAACTTGGCGCACACCGTAACTACACGTTCAGATAGCGGAACCAAGTGACTCACAGGTCTGGGCACTGCGCAAGATTTCAACCGCCATGCAAACATCCTGCCATTGGCCATTGCTGAGCAGAGCGCGGTGGGCCTGCCCTTTGACCATTGCGGCACGGATTTGATCCGCCCGGCGTTCGGCGGCTTTTCTGGACAGATGATTCAGCAACCGACGCTCGCCAGTGGACTTATCCGCCAACAGCCAGCACGTCTGTCCGGCCTTGATGGTTTTGTAGATGACGAAATCAACCCCGTCGGAAGTGTATTCAAATTTAGTTTGCTCCGCCATACGCAGCTAAGAACTGATTTTCTTAGGTCTGCGCGTGCCGAAGTTGTTTCAACGGCAGTGTTTTTGAGGGTCACGGTCGTAAAAACACCAAAAATTCCGAGGAAAAGAATGGCGGGAGCGGCGGGGCTCGAACCCGTAACCTCTGCCGTGACAGGGCAGCGCTCTAACCAATTGAGCTACGCCCCCGCGCGAACACAGATCCTAAGAAAACCCTTCTTCCGGGTCAAGCTGAAGGTGGAAAATTTTCAGGGCAGACGCATCCAAATGGTTTTTGAAAGAGGTCGGGTAATCGGTTGAGTGGAGACTGCCTACGGAGATGGATTTTGAGGCTCCCTTCCGTCGTGATTTATGATTCAAACCGGGGATTCAAAACACGCCATCCATATTGAGTTTGATCACGGCGCGCGTTGACACATCGGGCGGACTTGGCTAACTCTAGCTTCATGAAAATGACTCGCTTGTTCCAACTGATCGTCCTGCTTGTTGTCGCATCGTATCTTTCCAACGCTGCTGACTGGCCGCAATGGCGCGGCCCGGATCAGAACGGCATCTCCAAAGAAACCGGTTGGTCCGCCAAATGGCCCGCCGAAGGTCCGAAGCAACTTTGGAAGGCACAGGTCGGCGTGGGCTACTCTTCCTTTGCGGTCAGCAACGGTCGCGTCGTTACCACCGGGAATGAGAAGGACGTGGAAACGATTTTCTGTTTCGACGCCAACACCGGTGCTGTGATCTGGAAACTCTCTTTTGATTCCAAACTAGATGCCAAGTTTTACGACGGCGGCACGAGCGCGACGCCGACGATTGAAGACGGAAAGGTTTTCACCATCAGCAAACGCGGTTTCGTGCATTGTCTTGATGCGGCCAAAGGCACGATCCTCTGGTCAAAGAATCTTGCCGACGAGCTGAAGGCGGAAATGCCGACATGGGGATTTGCAGGATCTATCACGATTGTTGGCGACACGGCATTGTTCAACGTCGGCACAGCGGGGACGGCGCTCGATAAGAAAACCGGCAAAGTCATCTGGACATCCGGCAAGGAGGCTTCCGGCTACTCAACGCCCGTCATCTTCGACGCGAAAGGCGATTGTAGTGTGATGTTCATGATCAAGCAGCATGCAGTAGCCGTGAAGGCTGCCGATGGCAAGGAGCTCTGGCGTTTGCCATGGGTCACTCAGTACGACGTGAACGCTGCGGACCCCATCCTTTCCGGCAACAAAGTGTTCGTTTCCTCCGGCTACAATCATGGGGGCGGAGTTTTTGACGTGAGCGCTCAACCGGCCAAGGAAATTTGGAACAACAAGAACATGCGCAATCAAATGGCTTCCTCCGTTCTGTGGCAGGGACATCTTTATGGCGTGGACGACAATCAATTGCGATGCGTGGCTTTTGACACCGGCGCGGTCAGGTGGACGGATAAAGTTTCCGGCAAAGGTTCGGTCATGATTGCAGATGGTAAATTGATTGTCCTGACCGAGCGCGGTGAATTGCTGGTGGCCAATCCTTCACCCGATGGATTCAAACCCATTGCCCGCGCGCAAGTGATCGGAGGCAAATGCTGGACCACGCCGGTACTCGCTAACGGCAAAATCTATTGCCGCAACGCCACCGGACAAGTCGTCTGTGTGGACGTGAGCGGGAAATGAAATAAGGGAGCTAATTTCAAAACCCCGTAGCAGCCGAGGGAACGAGACTCAAATCTTTCGGAAATCAGAGCCCCCTCACGTCGGCTGCTACAGTTTTGAAAGAACCTCAAGGGTGGAATCTTTCGGTTGCGGAGTGTGGTCGTCCCCGGCCACAGCAACTCACGCCAGTGCAGAGAATTTTTGCATTGCCAGGCCGATACGTTGCGCGTCACTTACTTCGTTGCCGGGTTGTTGGTCGCCGCGTCAATCCGATAGCGTTCATTCACGTATAGATCATCAGCCACTTGGAACAGGGCAATCGTGTCCTTCTCCTGTTCGAGATCGTCTGGGGTTGGCTTGGTCACGGGCTGAATGTCTTCCTGCTTGGGATCACCCGCATAAAACTCCACGCCTTGTTTTAATCCCAGCACGACGAGCTTTTCGTTTCGATAGAGTCCAATGCTGCGATTGTGGTTCAGCACCGCGCGACTGTCTTTGCGTGTTCCACCCAGCAGATCGCGTCCGAAGAACATCGTTTCGTAAGGTCGCCCCAACAGACCGAGAATCGTGGGCGCTACATCCAGAGAATTACCGAGAGTGCCAACATGCTTGTGCGTTTTCACCGCAGCAGGACCAAGGATCACGAGAGGAATCTCATAGGAATGAATCGGGATGCTCTGGCTGCCATAGACGCGCGCGCCGTGATCTGCGATGACCACGAAGATCGTGTTCGTCCAATAGGCTTCCAGTTTCGCCGAGCGGAAAAACTCGCCGAGCGCGAAATCGGAATACTTCACGGCATTGTCACGCCGATGTTGGTTGGGGTCTTCGGCGATGCGACCAGCCGGATACGTATAGGGTTTGTGATTCGAGACGGAGAGGATTGTGCCGAAGAACGGCTTGCCAGTGGAAGCGAGTTGCTTGAACTCCTCGTTGGCGCGCAGGAACACTTCCTCGTCGTCCACACCCCAGATTGTCGTGAACTTGGGATTTGGAAAATCTTTCTGCTCCACGAAACGGCCAAACCCGTTCCTCACATTGAACGAGCGCATCCCGTCGAACAATCCGCGTCCTCCGTAGAAAAATACCGTGTCGTAGCCATCACGCTTGAGCACGCGCGCCAGTGACTCGACATTGTCCGATTTGTCGCGCTTCACGATGGAGTCGCCCGGCAATGGCGGGAACGACGCCAGCACACCTTCCAAACCGCGCACCGTTCGGTTGCCGCAGGCGTAGATGTTTGTGAACAATAAAACTTCTCCAAGCGCGAGCGCATCCATCTCCGGCGTCAACGTGTTCGTGCGTCCAAGACAACCCCAGAATTCCGAGCCAAGACTTTCTTCCAAGAACAAGACGACGTTCAAGCGCGGCTTCGTGGAATCTCCCGCCACGCGGCGATGAATGGAATTGCCCTCTTTGACGAACTCAGAGCCGGGGGACGCGAGAATTTTTCGCGCACGAGCGTAGGCTTCGTCCACAGGAAGCGTCTTGTAGTTGCCCGCGAAATTCAGATTCCGCGTCCACGCCGCGCAGACGAAGGCGATGCTGCCGTTGTTGGCGATTTCATTCAGGGTGCGATCCTTGCCGACATGCGCGGCTTTGAAATTGATGCTTGGCGCAAGCACCGCAAGCAGGATAAACACAACGATGATTGCTGCGAATGACCGCGAGCGACTCACAGGCGCAGCCCACATGCCTGAAAACATGATCCGGGCCGCGATCCACCATGCGCCCGCGAGTGACGCGCAGCCGATCAGGACTTTCACCACCGGGTAGGATTCCCAGATGTTCACGAACACCTCATGCGGATAGAGGATGTAGTCCACGGCAACCGTGTTGAACCGCGATTGAAATTCGTCGAAGAAAAAATACTCCGTGCCGAGAAGAAAGATTTCCACGAACCACCAGATGAAACAAGCCATCCAGAAACCACCGCGATGCCACGCGCGCGCCGACCAGCGCCGGGGCACGAGCAACGCCCAGCCCAACAACGGCAGCACGAGCACCAATGCGACGAAGGCATCCCGATGCAATCCCTCCAACAGAACACTCCGCGTCTCAGGTGCGGCGAGGCCGCTGGAAGTGAACTTGATGAGCAGGAATATCCGCAGCCCGGAAAACAAGGCGAGAAGTGTGAGAGCCCAAAAGCCGGCGAATTGAACGATACCCCGGCTTTTTTTGGCAGGCGTTATCAAAGTTGGGTTGGGCATGTGCTTGTTCGCTTACGTTTGATGCTGTCTCCGGAATCAAACATCCGCCAGTCTGATCATAGACAAAAAAAGGTCGAGGGTGTTAGAAATGATATTGTCTCGTACAACCTGGCTGAGATCGCATATCGGCAGGCAATCAAGCGGGCTTAAGCTTAAAAATCTTCCGTACGTGAATTTTATTTCTTATCCACCGGTGGCGGTCTGCCGATGTTTGATTAGGTTATCATCGTGAACAAAACGGACGCGACAACATCAGAGACCCGCAACAGCCAAGCGACCCGGCAGGGGCCAACCGTACGCGATTCTATGCCAGAGGTGCGCGGCAATTTCTTGCAGCGCGTGTGGAAAACAATCAGTTCATGGTTTGAGATCCCCCTCGGCTACGAAGACGAAACCGGGTTTCACTACGGTCACGAACCCTCCCCGGTTCAAGCCCGCGCCAAGCCCTCAACATTCCGCGAAGTCTTCACGGATCGCGCCTGTGACACCGCGATGGTCATGGGCGCAACTTCAAGCGAGACTTCGCCAACACCCACGCCGGAGCAGCCAGCACAGGCCCAGCCGGAAAAGCGTGAGCTTACGGCCAATCCTCCCTGAGCTTCATCGCGCAATGACCGCGCCTTACTTCCGGCGTTTCTGCTGAAAGTATTCTTCAACTTCCTGCGCGCTCGCAGGCTGTGGCCAGACCCAATCGCGACCGCGCTGCCACCAAAAGGTTTTAGGATTCGTGGATGTTGGATCGCCGCCGTTGTCTTCAGCATCTTCACCCACGGAGTAGAGTAGGAATGTTCCGTCGGCGTTCGGCATGTAATGCAACGGCTGGGCGTTCACGGGATCAAGCGGAACAGCGAGAAGAAACTCCGGCACGAGCGCGGCGAAATCGGCGGGAAGATTTCCGTGACGAAGCTTGTAACGCTTCAAAGCGATGGCGGTGACGGTGAGTTGCTTTCCCGCTTCGATGACCATGAGTTTTTTGATCAATTTATCCGTATACAGAATACCCTCGGTGAACAACGTCTCTAGATTCGGGCCTTTACCTGAGTAGCTCGATGATTCTTCGTCGCGCAAGTCGTCGGAGATGCCCAGTTCGCTGAGTCGCGGTTTTTGTATTTGGATCGCAGCGCTGAAGTTTCCATTACTTTGCGCCAGCCGCAGTGTTTCGATATGAACCTGTGATCCTATCAACATGCGAAGTTGATCAGGGTACGACCACGCCACGCGCCACGCAGCCTCCTTTGAACCCTCTTTGGTTTTTTCCCAAGTGTCTTTCGCAAAATTACTGGCTCGTTCGGCGAAATCGCCCGAGCCAACAGGTCCGCCGCCTGCGCCTGCAACAAAACCATCTGTTGCCCGATTGAACTCTGCTCGCGATTCGCGCATGTTGGCGATGGTCGTCTCACTTTGCGCCCGTTCCATTTCAAGCGCGCGCTCTGTCGGCAGGATGAAATCCAACTCCATCCAATCGCGCTGGATGTCGCCAAGCTGTGTATCGGTGGCGTTAGTGGATTGTAAATAATCCCAACTCGACGCTTGGGCGATGGACGCTACCGCGAAGCGCACTAGCTGAGAGACGATAAATCGTTTGTCTTGTGAGCCTCTTACCAATCCTAGCAGTGCTCGCAAATGAGTTGTCGCCGATTCGCTGTCCCCTTCGTGTAGTGCAAAAATGATGGCAACGGAGAGACTTTGAGCGGCCTGCTTATGCGGGCCGAGCATCGGAGGCAGGCCTAAAAAGCCGAGGTTGTAGTTGGGTTTGAAATCCAATGTCTGTTTGTCTACCATTTGGTCCAACAAATCCAGCACCTCACCCATTTCATGCACAGCTTCTGCCAAGTCTTCCCAACTATTTGTCGCTGTGCCATCGCGAATGTCGGGCTGCTGCCAACTGACTGCCGCTTTGCCCGGTGCGATGGCGCGCATGGAAGACGGGGGATTTGTGGAAAGCAACCCGGATGAGGACGCATTCATTAATGCCTGTGCCTTGTAAAACAACTCCGCGCCGTCCTCCTCTTTCGCTGGCACTGGTGGAATGAGTTCTTTGATCGTAAGTTTTTCACCAGCGGCGATCAGTTGTTTTCGGTATGCAACGACGGCGCGTTTCGTCCGCTAGTGATAAATCCCCATTCCCAGTCCACCCACGACCAACGCACCGAGTAGCGTGAGTAGAATGATTTTGCGCCCGCCGAGTTTCACGTCGTGGCTTGTTGGAAAAACCCACGCTGCTTGGGCGTGATGTTCATTTCCAGCTTTTCCATCACTTGCAGCATGTCTTCCCAAACCTTGCGCTTCTCGCTCATGGCTTGGTTGCGGAGCAGATACGCCGGATGATACGTGGGCATGAGCGGGATGCCGCGATACGTCTGCCAGTTACCACGCAGTTTCGAGATGCCAAGCGTCTTGCCCAACAACCCCTCCACCGCAGTCGCACCGAGCGCGACGATGGCTTTGGGTTTGATCAGATCAATCTGCTCGTGCAGATACGGGATACACGTCGCCATCTCGGCGGATGTGGGTTTGCGGTTGCCGGAAGATTCGCCGGGTGTGTCCGGGCGGCACTTGAGGATATTTGCGATATAAACATCCGCGCGGCTCACACCCATCGCGGTGATGATCTTGGTGAGCAGTTGTCCCGCCGCGCCGACGAACGGTTCGCCCTGCGCGTCTTCATCCGCCCCCGGTGCTTCACCCACGAACATGAGCGGCGAATCAATGTTGCCCACTCCGAACACCACAGTCGTGCGAGACGAGGCAAGGTTCGCGCACTTCACGCAAGCCAGCACGCGCGTCTGTAACTCGGCGAACGCGGCGGCTTTGGCGGAATCTGCGGAGATGACGAGCGCGGGCGCAGGTGGCTTGTTTAGGGAGAACAGCGTGGTTGTGACGGGCTTTGGCATGGCCATCACCGGGGCCGGACGAGGAATGGGCTTTGTCGCGGCGAGCGCAACTGGCGTGACGGCGGCGGGTCGGCTGACTGCAAACTTCGCGGGCAACGCAAGTGCTCGGAGTGTTTCCGTCGAGACAGTGACGTTCCGCGCGCCTTTGGATTTCAAATCCTCGAGATGCGTGATCGTGGCGTCGAGCAGTTGATCGTAGGCCGATGACATGGGCGACAGCGTAATGTCCACCTCATGTTTTGCGAGCTGCAATTAAGGCGCGGCTCTGGTGGATTTCACCATGCAAAAAATCTTTTCACTCGTCGCGCTGCTCGCGGGTGCAAGCCTCACGCTTTCATCCTCAACAACGGCTGCGGCTGATTCCCCCATCGGTTACAAGGACACGCCGCACATTCCCAGCAGGTCGTGGCATGTGCATGACCCGGATCGCTCGCGTCCGCACGTCGTCACGTCTGCGCCCACATTCAGCTACAACGCCGGTGCGCCGTCAGATGCCATCGTGTTGTTCGACGGAAAAATTCGTCCAAGTGGCGAAGCGACAAAGGCACGGCGGCGGCGTGGAAAGTTGAGAACGGTAATATGGAAGCCACTCCCAAGGCCGGAAATATTTTCACGCGCGATGAGTTCAGTGGTTTTCAACTTCACTTTGAATTCGCCACTCCAGAAAAAGTGAAAGGCTATAGCCAAGGCCGTGGCAATAGTGGCGTGTTCCTCCACGGCATCTACGAGGTGCAGGTGCTCGATTCTTACGAAAACATCACCTACGCCGACGGACAATTGGGCGCGCTTTACGGGCAATACCCGCCGCTGGCGAACCCCGCCAAAAACCCGGTGAGTGGTCGAGTTACGACGTGATTTTTGAAGGGCCGTGATTTGATGCGGAGGGCAAAGTCATCCGCAAAGCCGCAGTGACCGTCATCGTGAACGGCGTGGTTCTCCAACACAAAAAGTAGTACACAGGATCAACGAAGCACAAGGAGAACACCAACTACGACAACGTGAAGGTGACGCGCGGCTCGATTGGATTGCAGGATCACGGTGATTTGATGCGCTTCCGCAACATGTGGCTGCGCCCGCTCGGCGAATACGACAAGCCGTAGCAGATCCTCGTCCTAAACATTCCGAAGCCCTCTGCGAGCGTGTCTCGTGGAGGTTTTTTTCATTGCCGCCATGACTATATAGACGCGCATAAGTAAAATGACATTCGCTCAACGAAAAGGCGCGATGAGGTTCTCAATGTGGCGTGGTTCCTTGCGCCCTGCTTAAAGCCGCTGTTGGCAGACCCAGGCTTCGATTTCCTCCCACCGCACCGATTAGCTGGGGTAAAATTGCCGGGTTGGAGTTTTCTTCCCGGCAAATTTTTCCCACCTCTAGCGGTTGTCGCTTAGAAAACACCGCATTCATTGATATTTCTGCGCTGGCATCGTCGCTGCTAAACGGCCTGCGACATCTAAAATCATGAACACTTGTGAAACAATTGAATCGGTGGAAGCGGTCGAACTGGAAACCGTGACGGTGCAGAACGAGAACATCGTTGAACTGCCACTTGGTCTGCTGGGCTTCGAGCAGATCAAACGCTACGCGCTGCTCCAGAACCAGCACGAGTCGCCATTCCGATGGCTGCAAGTGATTGATCAGCCCGATCTCGCATTCCTTGTTTTGCCCGCGCTGGAAGTGTTTCCTGAATACGAACCTGATGTGCCCGCCGAAGACGTGAAGTTTCTCGGTTTGAATAGTCCGGCGGATGCGCTCGTGTTCAACATCGTCACGCTCGGCGCAAAAGCCGCAGGTACGGTGAATCTCAAAGGCCCGATTGTGATCAACCGTTTCACTCTCAAGGGCAAACAAGTCGTGTTGTCGAATGCCTCGCGGTATTCGATCCAGCATCCGTTGCCGCTCAGTCGTTAATTGTAACCAGGACAAATTTTATCCACGGACGGATATGTTAATACTCTCTCGCAAAACCAACGAAAGCATCGTCATTGACGGGCGGATCACCGTGAAGATCGTCCGTGTCGATGGCGATGTGGTGAAGTTGGGTGTGGAGGCTCCGCCGGATGTGCCAGTTCATCGTCAGGAAGTTTATGACGAGATTCAGCGCAACAACAAAGAGGCTCTCACACAAGGGCGTCCGGTATTGCCACGGTTGCCGGAATCAAAAACCAAAAAAAATTTGAAAGGACAGATCGTCGCTGGAACGACGGCCTGACCCAGAGACGGAAGTCAACAAACGCGAAACCCCCAATAGAAGAAAGGTAATAACATGGTCATTAATACAAACATCACAGCGCAGGTGTCAGCGAACAACCTGCAAACGAGTTCGGCAATGTTGAGCAAGTCGCTCGCACGTCTCAGCTCCGGTCAGAAGATCATCAATCCATCAGATGATGCTGCCGGCCTCGCTGTGGCATCGCGATTGAACGCGCAGATTCAACGCACGAACGCCGCGAAGACAAACGTCAGCAATGCCATCTCCTTCACGCAGACGCAGGATGGTTACCTCAAGAAGATCGGCAAGGCGCTGGATCGCATGAGTGAGTTGACGCTGCTTGCGCAAGACGTCACCAAGTCCGACTCAGACCGCGCACTCTACAACAACGAGTATGGCCAGCTTTCGGCCTACATCACGAATGCCGCCACCAAGGAATTCAACGGCGTGGCTTTGTTCTCCGCCACCGCGCTCGACGTGACGATTGATTCCGAAGGCAACACGTTCACGATGGCTGGGGTTGATCTGGGAACTGCCGGCTACACGACGCTTGCGACAGACGACTTAAGCACGGTTGCCGGTGCAGTGACGGCACTCGCCAATGTCAAAGCCGCCATTAACCAACTCTCCGTAGATCGCTCCAGCATCGGTGCGTATCAGACGCGATTGAATTACACGGGCGAACAATTGAGCGTGAGCGCAGAAAATCTCACCGCCGCCAACTCCCGCATCATGGATGTGGACGTGGCCGCAGAAAGCACCGAGTACGCAAAAGCAAACATCCTCGTGCAATCCGGCACTGCGATGTTGGCACAGGCCAACGCCATGCCGAATAGTGTCCTCCGACTGCTCCAGCAGTAATCGTCTTAACCGGTTTCGCGTTCCCCTCCTCAAAAGCCCCTCGCCGCCGAAAGGTCGCGCGGGGTTTTCCTATTTGCCAATGAATGAACCACGCTCTCTGGTTTTTTGAATTCAGAAATCAGGCTACAGAGGTTTCCCTTGGAATTTTCGATTGGCATTAGATCAAAACCTTCTACCGAATTTCCGCACCAGTTGGATTGCCAGCAACACCACCAACCCGACTGCAATAGACAGGATGGGATGTTCTCTCATTCGATTCAGGAGTTGGCTCGAAGGTTCGTGCCGAATTGCGATCTGTTAACGCTGCCGTGTGCGACTAAAATAATTTGAGCTGGAGGGGCAGCCGCCATGATTTGCCTGCTGCCCGCTACCTGCTCACTGTCTCCCAACAACAGAAGCCGTGGATCGGGCGCGTTTTGAAACGCCTGAGAAATTTGATTTAGGAGGCTGACCGGCGCGAGCGGAGCATGGCGTAGAACGCTGCTGCGGATAGCAGGAATGTCATCGAGGTGGGTTCTGGAATGGCTGTGAGTTCCACATACTTACTCTTGCTGATGATCGCAGATGCTCCCGGTGCAATGCTGAGATCCCATTGGAACGCCCAGTTGACATCGCCCGGCCCCGTCAAACCAGTGATATCACTGAGGGTATCCGTGTTCAAATCGTTCAACTTGTTGAGAGTGTTGGGAAAGAAACCCACTTCGGCATGGTTGGCCCCGGGCGTGTGGACACTCTCTTGAAAAGTAACAAGCGGGTGAATCTGGTTGGCTGTGTTGTAGAGTCCAGTGAGCAGATTCTTACCGATAATAACGCTGTCGCCAGCGGCACTGCCACCGAGATCAAAATCCGAGTATTGAAAGAAATGAAAGTCGAGTGTGGATAACGACAAGTTATTGATGGTGATCGTTTCGCCGATTGTGGATTTTGTTCCGCCAAGCAATCCGCCTGTCAGCAAGTATTCAACTCTCAAGGAAAACTGCGCTTGAGAATACGTGGCGCTGAGTCCCCGGGTGCCAGTGTTCGCGACAGCCACTGCGGGACTGATGGTATTGATCGGTGCTTCTGGGCCGCTGTTGCCGACCCGATACCAAAACCATTGTTGGAAGAGCTGATCCTGGCCTTGAACAGTCCAGTTGAACATTCCTGCCGAACTTCCGACATCAATGCTTGCGGTCGCATTGTTGTCAGACAAATTAAAAATCTGGGCCTGCACGAGAGACGTTCCCAAGTGCAATGCGAGCGCACTGATTCCAAGCCGAATAAGAGATGGATGTGTCACAGTAGTTTTCCCCTGAGCCTAGAGCGTCCCCTGTGGAATACTGCAAAAAGCCGCTGGTCAAGTTGTTGTATAGTATTTCTTGAATCTGATACTGGTTTCTGATTTTTTATCGTAACAATCTTCCCTGAATTAAATAGATGCACCTTGGTATAATTTCTTTAACCGCGCTCTACGGATTGTTTAACCGGAAATACTCCATAGTCTCATTTGCCGGGACGATTGTGTTGTTCCGGCTGTTGATCATTTGCGGCGGGAGCAAGACTGGACTCCAGATGGGGGTGACGAGATTGGTGGTGGATTCCAGGAATGACACGTCACAGGTCATAGGCCAGATAATGCGCAACAAATTGTTGTTAACGCTGACGCGTTCGATATTCAGCACCCACTCGCTGGACGGCAACTCCTGAACCGTGGTGTTCGCCGATCCATCGTTGTTGCCGGAAGTCGGGTCGGTGATCTGCGAGAACACGTTTGCGTTCGCTGTGAGAGGCAGGCAGCCGGTGGATGCCGATACAAACGTGACTTGCGCCGTCGCACCGCTCGGGATGTTGCCAGCCGACACCGTTCCCGCGACCGGACATTTGCCAGCACTGTTGGCAAGATAAACTGCCTGGATTTCAGAGCCGGTCAAAGCACGATTGTAAAGCGACAGTTCATCAACCTCGCCTTGATAGAAGAAGCCCGGTGATCCGCCGTTGTCATCAGCACCGATCAAAACAGGGTGCGTGTCGTAGTCAATGGACTTGTTCACGACACTGGCGTTCACAAGATTGCCGTTCACGTAAAGTGCCTGAACCTTGGTGGCATCGTCAAAACTATAGGCCACATGGAACCATTGGTTCAGTTGCGGGAACACGGTCGCGACAAAATATGTCGGATACGCATCGCGAATCAGGAAACGATTCAATCGAACAAGGTCTGATCCCGTCGGGTTGCGACCAAGGATGTATTGTGATTCGGCGGAAAGCGTGACAGCTCCAAACCGGTTCGTCTCAAAAATCGAACCGTTGCTGATGATCGCATTCAAATCATTGATCAAACGGGATTCCAACGTTGGATCAGGTCCTCCTCCGTAGGCTGCCAACAACAATGCTGTGGAGGGTTGCAGATTGGTCTTGATGAACTGCGACACCTGATCAGCGGGGATTGCCGGCTGAAGCGCATAGGCGAAGGATTGCAAGTCCACGATATCACCGGAAACAAAGAGGGATGACGTCGGGAACTCCGGATAAGTCATGAACTGACCTGAACCGTTCGTGTCTGAAATGCTGGCGAACAAAACGCCTGAGCCGATCCACATCGAATACGAATCAATGGTCGCGCCACCCAACCGTTTGCCGATGATGACATGAACTCCCGTCACATCCTGAACCTTGATCCATCCTTCAATCGTGAGACTTTGATGACGCAAGGCGGGAGCATCGGGGACTGTCACGCTGTCGTTTGTTCCATCAAAATTGAACGCCTGACCCACTGTGCCAGCCAGATAATTCACACCTCCGGCAAGCGTGCCGTGATTTCCGCCCACCGCATCATTCGCGTTTCCTTCCGCTGGCCACCATGCAACAGGCCCAGGGAACGGACATCCCATGCCGACGTTGGCGGAGTTCGTCGTCAGCAGCGCGACTTGTCCAGCAGAGAGGAAGTTGGAGACGATGACCCCCGTCGCCGTGCAAGGACCCGCGTTGCTGACCGTGACGCTGTAAATCACATTGCTTCCTAGCGTAACCGGGTTGGGTGAAGCCGTCATCGTCAACAAGGAAAGATCGGCGCTCGCATTCACCGTCACGGTGAAGCTGCAACTGTTGGTGTTCCCGCTGTTATCCCAAACTGTGCAGTTCACAATGGTGACACCCACAGCGAACGTGCTTCCGCTCCCGGGAACACAAGTGAGATTAGTTACCGCGCAATTGTCCGTGACGACCGGATCGCTCCACAAGACCACCTGGCTGCAATCCACTGTCGAGTTCGTGAGAATGTTAGCTGGGCAGACAATCTGCGGAAGTTGATTGTCCAAGATCGTCACGAGTTGAACGCAACTGTTCGTGTTGTCGTTCACATCCACCACGATCCATGTCACCGGTGTTGTTCCCAGCGGGAAGCTCGCAGGCGCGTTGCTCGTCACAGAGGTCACCCCGCAGTTGTCTGTGGCAGACAGCGCAGGCAACGCTAATGTTGCGCTGCACAGACCCGCGTCAGCATTGTTTGTGAGTGCTGTCGGACAGGCGAACTGCGGCAACTGGTTATCCACGATGGTCACGAGTTGCGTGCAGGAATTTGTGTTGTTGTTCACGTCCACCACGATCCACGTCACGAGTGTTGTTCCCACCGGGAAGCTCGCAGGTGCGTTGCTCGTCACGGTCGCCACGCCGCAGTTATCGGTCGCCGTCAAGTCAGGCAACACAATGTTCGTGCTGCATGTTCCAAAGGCAGGCACGTTCGTGATCGCTGTCGGACAGGTGAACTGAGGAAGTTGGTTGTCCACCACAGTCACAACCGCGCCACACGTCGCAACATTCCCACTCATGTCCGTCACGGTCAGCGTCACGTTGTTCGGTCCGACGTTCGCGCAGGTGAAGCTGCTAGGCGAAACGGTGCGACTGGCAATGCCACAGTTATCCGTGCTGCCATTATCCACCGCCGCTCCGGTGATGGTAGCTAGCCCGAGCCCATTAAGGTTGACCGAGATGTTTTGACATGCGGCGATTGGCAACTGCGTGTCGTTGACGGTGACTGTGAAGTTGCAAGTTGTCGTGCCGCCATAATGATCATACGTCACGCACGTCACAGGATTTATTCCAACGGGGAAAGTTGATCCTAGTGCTGGCACACACGTCACATTGGTGACGACGCATCCATCCACCACCGGCACGGACCACGTCACGTTGCTCTTGCTGCACTGGCCTGGATCGGCATTTGCGAGGAAATTGGTCGGGCAGGGGAAACTCAGGCACAACGTGTCCACCACCACCTGATCAATCAACGAGCCATTCGTCCCGCCGGTCATCACGATGGTCTCACTCGCCGGACAGGGCGGGCCCAATCGCCAGACCGTTTTTTCTACAGTCCATGTCGCGCCGAATAAAGTCGTTTCTATGGTTTGTTGTTGCTGGCTGACCAGCGTTCCACCAGCGATTGAAACCGCCGCGTTCTGCGCGTAAATACTGTCGCGATACTGCGTAACGGCCACCTGGACATATTTATACGACCCAATGGGGGCGGCAGGCGTGTTGGGCACGTTGACGGTCAACGTTCCAGACAGACCCAAATCCCAGATTCCCTGGCGACAACCGAGGAACGGAAATTGGTCGAGGTAACCGCTGCTGAATGCCCCCAAAACAATCCCCACCTGTGATGCGCCAAAGGAGTTGGTGATCAACTCAGGCGAAATCGCCGCCGGATTGTTTGAGTTTCCGAAAGCCCATTGCTGAAATGTGCTGGCCGGCGCACCACGCCAACACGGAACATTCGTCGCGGTGTCGCCCGTGAAATCAATCACTTGCACGGTGAAGTTGCAGGGCGCGGAATTGTTGCTGGACGCATCGTGCGCCACTGATGTGACCGTGGTGAGTCCTAGCGGGAACAACGAGCCGCTCGCTGGCGTGGAGGTAATCGAGGCCACGGAACAATTATCCGCGCCAACCGGGGTGAAATTGACAAACGCACCGCATTGCGCCGGATCGCGCGCCACAACTATGTTGGCAGGGCAAACAACGGTCGGCGCTTCGTTGTCCGTGATGACAACGGTAAAGTTGCAGGTTCTTGTGCCGCCATGCCGATCATAGGTAACGCATGTGACGGGATTCGTTCCAACTGGGAACGTTGATCCGACAGCGGGTACACACACGACATTGGTGACGACGCATCCATCAATCGCGGGCACAGCCCACGTCACGTTGCTCTTGCTGCATTGCCCGGGATCGGCACTGGCCAGGATGTCCGACGGACAAGGCTGATTGATACGCAATGTATCTATGACCACTTGATCTATGAGTGATCCGTTGGTTCCGCCTGTGACGATCACGGATTCGATCGCAGGACTCGGTGGCCCCATGCGCCAGAGAGTTTTGTGAACGAACCAGACTTCACCGAAACCGTTGGTCTCAACGACCTGCTCCTGTTGGTTCACCAATGTGCCACCCGGTAAACTCACCGCAGCAGTCTGTGCGTAAATGCCATCGCGCAACTGCGTCACTTCCACTTGAACATATTTATAAGAACCCGGCGTCAATCCCGGCGCATTGGGAACGTTCAGAGTCATCGTGCCCACCCGACCCAAATCCCAAATACCTTGGCGACAACCGAAGAATGAACTCACTTCTGCAATGTAGCCGCTGCTGAACGGCCCTAGAACAAGCCCCGCGCTCGGCGCACCGAAGGCATTGGTCACGATTTCTGCCGGAAGACTCGCGGGATTGTTCGACATGCCAAACGACCAGTGTTGAAATGTCGTGTCAGCTAGCCCGCGCCAGCAGGGACGAAATCCAACCACATCGCCATCACCACCCATTGCAACGCGTGTGTCCACTATGATTTGATCAATCAACAGTCCTTTCACAAGATCGCCAGCGATGGTGATGGCTTCCGAAGCAGGCGAAGGGAAAATCTGCCAGAGCGTTGTTTGAGTTCTCCAAAGACCAGGGGGCGCACTGAGGTTGTTGATTGTTTGGGAACTGACAAGCGTTGCTCCGGCAATGGTGACAGTAGGTGGAAGATACGCGAATGCGTCTTCAAAGTAAGTCACCTGCACTTGCACATACTTCGCCGCAGTGGCGACAGCACCGAAATTTGGAACAGCCACTGAGACCGCACCCGCACGACCTAGTTCCCAGAGGCCAGTTTTGCCGCCGAATGAGGTCGCGAGCCAGCCCTTGCCGAACGCGCCAATGGTGAACGTCGCAGAGCATGGCCCATTCGGGTTCGTCAAGACTTCCGGGACTGCGGGGTTGTTCGAAGCTGTGAACACCCAACTCTGATACGTGGTGTTTGAACCGCCCCGCCAGCACGGAGGCGATGAGTCATCAGCCTGCGCGCTGGCAGACAAACTCACGATGACCGCCAGCACGACCGATCTAAGATTCCAAATTGGCTTCTGCATAATCAAATTTCCCCCTTCTTAAAACTGTTTGCCGCGCCAGCCATCCGTGAAGATTGCTGCCTGCAATTACCGCGCGCGGCTCGAAGACTCATAAAACTCAGGGTTGTTTCAGCCGGTAGAATTGCGCGGCGTTGGTCGCATCCAGCGTCACGAAAGAAACGTCGCCACTTGTCTGGACAGTCGCCTCCACTGGTGACCAATTCAGCGCATTGCTCGCGTCGCCGTTGGATTCTAGAATCATGCTGCTGTAACCCGCAGGCCAAGTCAGTTCCACCTGGTTGTTCCCGACGGGGCGAATCGCCAATTGAGGCGGAGGCAAGGCAGCCAAGGATGATTCCAGAGAAACCGAATCCACTAACGAGCCATATTCAGCTCCCGTGATCTGCACAGTGTCGGCAGTCGCGCTTGGCGGCAGTTGCCAACGCGTCTCTTGTGTGACCCAATCTCCAAATCCGCCCGACGCAGCGTGCGTGATATTGGAACTCACAATCGAGGCGCCTGCGATTGCCACTTCTGTTGGTTCGGCATAAATCCCGCCGTCGCGATACTGTGTGACTTTGACCGTAACGGTGCGTTGGCTTCCAACCCCACCTATCAACACCGTCAAGCCACTGCATGAGACAGTTCCTGAACTACCTAAATCCCAAACGCCGTTCGCCGAGCCGAACACTGGACTACTCGCTACCCATCCGCTCGCAAATGCGCCAGGTGTCACCGTCGCGAGACACGACCCCGTTGTGTTGACGACCAATTCTGGTGTCGCTGGTGAAGAGTCGGACTCAAATCGCCACGTCTCTACTTTGGTTGCTGCGCTAGCGGTCACATCCGAAACCACTCCAGCCACAAGCGCAATCATCGCCGCGCCGAGCCATCTCACCGATTTCTGTAGGACTAAGTTTTTCATAATCAATTCGTATTTAATGGTGTTGATTTCGTGTGCGGGGTTATGGCGCATCTCCCGCCGTGAAGTAGTTGAGATATAGGATCAGGTAATCATCGTAATCCACTTGGCCATCGCCCGTGACATCCGCGACTGAATTGAACGTGAAGAAATTGCTTCCTAACACGGAGTAGTCGAAGAATTGAACTGAGTTATCTCTCAAGGCGGGGTTGATCGCAGAGATGTCGCAACCGCGCAGATAATGATCCACAGCATCGAGCCATCCATCCAACGGATTGCCGATGAAGTCCGCTGTAGCCTGACCGTTGATGTCCAACGCCACTGCCAACTTCTCGCGCAGATTCCAATCGGTCTTGGCGCTGATGCCCGTCGTGCCAGCGGGCACATCGGTCAACGTGTAGTTAAAGGTATCGCCCGACACATTGGTCAGCGTGAGATTCCACGTCTTGTTTGTGATGCCGCCCGTGGCGACAAACGTAACGAGTCGTGAGTGATTCACATTCGTGCCCGTGCCGATGAAGCCTTCCAACTGCACCAAGCCGGTCACTTGCGACTTGTTCACGCACATCGTGAAGTTCGTCGTGGTGTTGTGGCAGATGTCAGACGCTGCAACCGTCGCAGTCCATGTGCCGTTAGCTGTCGCGCTGGTCACAACCCACGTGTAGGTGTTCGTGTCGCCGCTCTGGCTGACAAAGGTCGCAGTCTCAATGTTCGTGCCGTTGACCAAGGTCACGCTCGGAGAACCACCAACCAGGGAGCAATTGTCACTGGCCACAACTACGATCTGCACCGTGCCTTGAATGACTGGGTTCGTGAGACAATCGTTGTTCTTCACATTCACCGGCAGGCTCAGTTGAACTTCTGTGGCAGTGATCAAGCCGATGATTGGCGCTGTTGGATCGATGCGTGTGTTGTAGACC
Source organism: Akkermansia muciniphila (assembly GCA_945882065.1). Lineage (GTDB taxonomy): Bacteria > Verrucomicrobiota > Verrucomicrobiia > Limisphaerales > JADLHS01 > JADLHS01. Next base: position 16,565 of record CAMCWI010000006.1, on the reverse strand, counting down.
ACCGAGTTGGTATTGCCTGAAGAATCCCACGCATAGACCGTCACGGTGGCACTGCAAGTTCCCGAGGTGACCGCCGCCACATTAGGGGTGACGCATGTGTCTGACACAGTGGTTGCAGATAGCGCCGCTGCTTCAGCAAGCATGCTTGTTTCGTAGCAGGTCGCTATCGAACCAGCAGTCATAGTTGGCGGCACTGTATCCAAAACGACGACTGTGAAGTTTGTGCTGTTTGAGATGCCACGGTTATCCGTCACCGTGCAGGACACGATGTTCGTGCCGAGCGCGAAAATCGAACCAGATGCAGGCGTGCAAACGACTGCTCCAGTCGGCGGGCAATCCGCCGTGACTGACGGTGACGCGAACGTCACGGTTGCCGAACCGCCGCCCGTGCATTCAGCAATCACACTCGACACGACTGGTGTCAGCGCCAACGTCGGGAAGATAACGTCGCCAACCAGTGGTTGATCTTGTTGATCATAGACACTCCCTTCAAGTTGTTGAACGGTCGTTGCGCCCATGATGACTGTCGTGCAGTCAGCAATCGCACCGCCGGATTGAAGCATGGCAAGCGCGCCGTAGCCGACTGGCGGACCTCCGACATACGTGGCTGCCAAGGTCAGTCCATGCAAATTCAGTGGCGTTGCACCGGTATGCTCAACTTGCATCAGTGACGCAAAGCCGCTTGGAATTACTGGCGGCACTAAACCACTCAAGTTGACATTTTCGAACGAGACATTCGCCACGTTTGTGTATCGGATGATGTAGAGTCCAGGCCGAGTCGTCGCACCAGACACAGTCACACCCTCCAAACGAACCGTTCCAAGTGCGCTCCAACTGCCGGGGCTTGCCGTGCCTTTACCGCGGAATTGGATTGGGAATTGTGAGTCTGCTGTCACGGTGACATTGGTGAGAGCTGCGTCACCGTTGAACAGATAGAAGCTCACATCGCCATCGCCCGCTATAGCAGAGCTGCCGTTTCCATTCAAACTCGTTCCCGTGACGCTGATCAGCGTCGGACTTGTCGCGTTGGCATCCGTGCCGTCCACAGCCAGCCCGCGATTACCATTGTTATCCATGCTGCCGCCAGAAACTGCGAGGGCCGCAAATGCCGCTAGCGTGTCCGCGACTTGCAGACCGTAAACACCGTTGTTACTTAACACGCTGCCGGCTACTTCAACTTCGCCAAGAGTGGCGACACCAGTCAACGCAACACCTGCGCTGGAATTGTTCACCCCCGCGACGTTCTCAACGCGATACCACTGCCGCACACCCGTTGCCGCGTTGACTTGGATACCATCAGAGCCGCCCGTGACGCGCAGGTCTTTGATCGTCAAACGATCTCCCGCGCCTGTGCCGCCTGCGTCTGTAACGAGGAAGACTGGAAGCGCAGGATTTGCCGCTGTCACGATGGAATCGCCCGCGCCCGCACCACTGCCTGTGCCGTCCACAACAACCTTCTTGTTGATGACAACGTTTTCCGCATAAGCACCCGCTTCAACCAACACCGTGCTGCCAGATACCATGTCCACACCTTCTTGAATCCTTGTGACCGCGCCGACCTGCGGGCTGTTGTCGTCAACATGCAAGGTGGCAAAGTCACCTTGGAAGCCAAACGCCACGCTCGTGTCGGTTCCCACATCCAGCCACGGCGTGTAGTCAATGTTCGCGGAGGCCAAACCAGCGATGTCGGGTTGGCCACCAGGTGGAACGGCTGTTCCTCCAAAGATCACCGGAATCTGAGCTGAATAACCCGGCTCAGTGCTGTTTGCCACGACCACAGCCGGGGCAGCAGTGCCGAGCCAATTGCCGCTGAAATTTTTGAGATTTGCGCCCGACGCAGGCAATGAACCGCCTGTCTGACGATCCACAATCTGACCATACCAGTTGCCAGCGATGCTGTTGCTGGTGAATGAACAGTTGGCAGCCGTCTGCACAGGGATGTTTGAACCACCACTCGCATCGAGGAACAACACACCCACGGTCCAGTTGTCATTAATGGCATTTCCTGTGACGACCAGATTGTCCGTCTGGTTTCGCATGATCAGACCAGTGCGGTTATTGGTGATGACGTTGTTGAGGATGTAGCTGTTGCCGGAGTTGTTGATGTCAATGGCCGTCCGCATTCCCGTGATCAAACAATTCCGCACCGTGCCATCTACGGTCAGCCCCTGCATTGCCACACCAGCCGAGTTCAATCCGGGATTGTTCCAATCAACAAGGTTGTTGCCAGCGCGAGTAATTGTGAATCCATCCAACACCGAGCCACTGGAAGCAAACTGGAATGTTGAACCCGCTCCACCAATCGGCCCGACGACAACTGAAATACCAGCACCAGCTCCGAGGACGCTGACGGCTTTGTTTATGTTCACATCTTCGTTGTAAGTTCCTGCCGCCACATTCACTGACCCGCTTGCTGCCACGCGGTCAATTCCACCTTGAATTGTCGGGAACGCATCGCAGCCGATGTAGTGTGTGCCGCTGCCGCCGGAGTATGGCCAAGTCACCACCGTGCCCGAGAGCAAACCGACATAACCATCATCGACATACGTTGCCAGCGGTGCCGGGTTGGTATCCACAATGGTCAGAATAGTGTTGTAGTTGGTGAAGTTGGCCGCTTGATCCGCAACGGTGACAGTGACGGTTGTCGCGCCGAGGCTGACCAATGTTCCCGCCAGCGGATTCTGGGTCACCGTTAACAGCGGGGTGCAATTGTCCGTCGCCACAACTTCACCGGTCAGATCAGGCACGGCCACGTTGCACAGTCCGCCAACATTCAGCGTCCGGTTTGTCGGCCAGAAAGTGACGATCGGCGCCGCGACATCAACCACTGTCACAGTCGCCACGCAGTTGGTGAAATTGCCGCTGGGATCGGTGATGGTGAGCGTCACTAGGTTCGGTCCAAGAGGAATGGAACTGCCAACCAGCGGATTTTGCGTCACGACCAACGCGCCGCTTCCACAGCCGTCGTTGGCCACAACCATGCCTGTGAGATTGGGAGTGATTCCGTTGCAGAATGCGTCAGCAACCACGTTCGTGTTCGGCGCGCAACTGACAATTCCAGGTCGCGTCGTATCCAAAACGACGACTGTGAAGTTTGTGCTGTTTGAGATGCCACGGTTATCCGTCACCGTGCAGGACACGATGTTCGTGCCGAGCGCGAAAATCGAACCAGACGCAGGTGTGCAAACGACAGCTCCGGTGGGCGTGCAATCCGCCGTGACCGTGGGAGACGTGAACGTCACCGTCGCCTGAGCCGAACCTGTGCATTCTGCAATCACACTCGACACGACTGGTGTCAGCAACAACGTCGGGAACACGACATCGCCCACAGCCGCGTTGTCTTGCTGGTCATAAACACTGCCTTCAAGTTCTTGAGCGGTCGTTGCGCCCACGATGACGGTCGTGCAATCCGCAATCGCTCCACCAGAAGCAAGCATCGCCAACGAACCATAGCCCGCTGGAGGCCCACCGACATACGTGGCCTGCAAGGTCAATCCGTGCAGATTCAATGGTGTGACTCCCGTATGCTGCACTTGCATCACAGATGCAAATCCGCTCGGAATCACCGGCGGCACCAAACCGCTCACGTTGACATTTTCAAACGAGACGTTTGCCACATTCGAGAAACGGACGATGTAGAGTCCAGGACGCGTTGTCGCACCAGTCACAGTAACGTTTTCCAAACGAACTGTTCCAAGCGCGGCCCAAGTGCCGGGGCTTGCCGTGCCTTTACCACGCAATTGAATCGGGAATTGAGCGTCCGCTGTGACGGTGACATTCGTGAGAGATGCATCGCCGTTGAACAAGAAAAAGCTCACGTCGCCATCGCCTGCAACACTCGAAGTGCCGTTGCCGTTGAAGCTCGTTCCCGTGACGCTGATTCCTGTCGGGCTTGTCGCATTGGCATCTGTGCCGTCCACTGCCAGACCACGATTGCCATTGTTATCCACGCTGCTGCTGGAAACAGCGAGTGAAGCAAACGATGTCAATGTAGGCGCGACTTGCAGACCGTAGATTCCGTTATTGCTCAACACGCTGTTCGCAACTTCAACTTCGCCGAGCGTGGCTACACCCGTCAGAGCGATACCCGCGCTGGAATTGTTCGCCGCTGAGACGTTGTCGAAGCGATACCACTGACGCGTGCCAGTCCCTGCGTTGACCTGAACGCCATCCGAGCCGCCGGTCACACGAATATCTTTGATCGTCAAACGATCACCCGCACTTAAACCTCCCGCATCGGTGACGAGGAATACTGGGAGTGACGGATTCGCCGCAGTCACGATGGAGTCTCCTGCGCCAGAACCGCTGCCTGTGCCGTCCACAACGACCTTCTTGTTGATGACAACGTTTTCCGCATAAGCACCCGCTTCAACCAACACCGTGCTGCCCGAAACCATATCCACACCTTCCTGAATGCGAGTGACGACTCCGATTTGTGAACCAAGTGTCGTGACGTGAAGCGTGGCGAAATCACCTTGGAATCCAGACGTGCCAGGAGAGAGATCTACGCCACTGTCGAGATACGGAGTGAAGTCCACGCTACCCAGAACCAAGCCGGCAATAGTCGTTTCACTGGTGCTACCCAGCCAGTTGCCCGATGCATTGAGTTGGCTGCTGCCGCCATCGTTGTGCGCGAGCCGAGCGGTGGCCCAGACGCCGTTCACCACTGAGTTGCTGATCGCCAACACTTGCGCGCCCGTGTGAGCCGCCAGTGCGGTGACAGAATAACCACCAGCCACGCTCGCCGGGTTTGCGACGGAAGATTCCATCACAAAAAGGCTGGATGATTCACGAGCAACTATGCCAAAGCCATCATTGCCACCGAGTCCAAATGGATCACTACCGTTGTTCTCGACAACACTGCTCGTCACGGAGGCGACGCAGTTCGAACCGCGAACTGAGATACCGCGATTCAGGTTGTTGGTGATGGTGCAAACTTCGACTGAAATGTTTTGACGCGTGCCCACAGCGGTCGAGAAATCTGCGAGAACGATACCTGCGCTGTCTTGAACGGGCTTGCCCGTGCCAGTCACGTTGAGATTCTTGATCGTTCCAGTGACAACGGCCAACGGATCAGCACCGCCGGTGAAAACATAAACACCAGCATGAGTCGTCGCACCTGTGAAGCCCGACATGCCAATGCCATCCGCTGTGAAGCTCGAAGGCTTGAGTGCCGGGAATGTCGGAGGCGCATAGTTCAGCACGGCCAAACCTTGGCGCACGCCGGTCACCGTGCCACCCTTGACCACCGTGTTCACGCTGGCACTGGCGTCATAGAGCAAGTAACCGAACCAACCTGCGCTGACGTTGTTGTTATCAATGACAGGCGAGGTCGTGCCACTGACTCCTGCAACCAACACGCCGACGGTCGGATTCGGGCCGGCAAGCTGCGACGTCAACGTGACGCAGTTATTGCTGACGGTTACACCAGCAACCGCCGTGGGCGCGATTCCCTCCAGATCCACGCCCACTGCGGCTGCGGTTATTGCATTGTGGCGAACAACAACAAGCTCGTAACCCACATCTCGCAAACCATAAGCACCTGTAAGCGCAAAGCCATCCACGGTCACGCCGTCGGATTGAACGTCCACGGCGATACCAGCACCGCCAGCGATGGCGCTCTCTGGTCCGCGCACGCCGCAACCTGCGACGCCTAGATTTGCGCCCAAGAGTGTGACCGGCTTGTTCGCGAGTACGTTCTGGGCATATGAACCCGCCGCGACATGGACTGTGCCGTTGGGTGCGACGCGATTGATGCCGGATTGAACATTATCGAAGGCATCATAGCCCCAGATATGACCACCGGAACTGCCGCTGGTGTAATCATCGTCCACATAAACCACGGTCGGGACAGCTTTGACTTCAAAGCTGACGGAGATGGATTCACCACCGCCCGGAGGATCATTGAACACCGTGACGTTGACGAAGCCGACGGACGTAATGTCTGCCGCCGAGATGCTGGCGGTCAATTGGCTGGACGAAACAAAAGTTGTTGAACGGTCTGACCCACCCCAGCGCACAACAGAATCATAAACAAAGTTCGCGCCATTGACGGTGAGCGTGAAACCGGGATCGCCAGCGACCGCCCACGGCGGACTGAGCGTGCTGATAGACGGTAATGCGTTGGCCACATTGAACGGGGCGCTGTTGGTGCCGATGATCGGTGAAGCCGATGCCGCGGACAGAGTATAAGTTCCCGCCAAATCAATTTGGAGACCAGAGAAACTCGCTACGCCACTGCTGACCGGCACTGTGAGCAAACCGCCTGACAAGATTGCGCCCGGCGTTCCGGTGTTGATGGCGACTGTGACCGAGCCGTTGAATGTCGTGGCCAAGGTGTTGTTCTCATCAATCACTTGAACCGCTGGCTGAGGAGGGAATGGAGAGTTGATTCCAGCGTCACCCGGTTGGGTGCTGAAGGCTAAATATTTTGGAGCGAAATAAATTGGCGCAAGATTCGGCTGGAAGCCGACCCAACCCGCATTGTCTGAACCGTCACCAAGCCACGGGCTGAAATCTACCAACGCGCTCGCTGCCACTCCAGCACCGCCGGGATTTGAGACAGCCGCCGGACCGCTGGCGGATGCCCACCAATTGCTTTCAGCCGTGACCGGGAACGCCGTGACATTGCGAATACCAAGCATCATATCCCTAAAACTGTTGAAGCTGATGTTCACAGATGACGCTGATGCATTTTGTTCGACCATCACGCCGACTGCATCCGGTACCAAGGGTGATTTGTAGTCCGTCAACCGAGCGATGAGATTGCTCTGCACCACCGCTCCAGGAGTGTTGCCTTCCAATCCGATGCCGTGCGCCCAGAGCCCGATCAAATCGGTGATCTCATTTTCTTTGATCACCGCTCCGACTGTTTTGCCCGCGCTTGCAGTTGTGTGGTTAAGAATGACGCCGTAGGCACCGCGACCACCCGATCCAAACGCATTGGTTGAACTGGTGACTTGCGAGATGCGATTGCTTTGAATCACCAAGCCGGTGATGTCAAAGAGTCCACCGCTGAATCCGGCTACGATGGCTTGAGCCGTCTTGAAGTTTCCGCCAAAGAGATTGCTGATGACGTTGTTCACGATCTGAACGTTGTTCACCGCAGCCGATGAACTTTCGATGGCGATACCAACATTAGACCCGCTTGGAGTTGCATCCGAGTTGCCGATATCAGTAAGTCGGTTTTCGGCGAGGACGATATTGTTACGGTTGGGAGAATAAATGCCCCATTTGCCGCCCGGATTCGTCACCGTGAAGCCCACGAGCGTGACGTCGTCCGCTGAAATCGTCACAGCCGTTTGCGCTGTGCCACCAATGGTGGTGACACCGAAACCGGAAGCAGATTTCACAAGCAACGCTTTGTTGACGTTGAGACTCTCGGTGTAAGTGCCGTCGTTGACGTTGACCGTATCGCCCGGCGTGGCGGGATTGATACCGCGTTGAATGCTGCCGCTGCTTGCAGTGACATAAACATTCGCTGCTTCGACACGAACGAAGCCCAGTCCAGCCGTGTCCGTGGCGTGATCAATCCGATCTTCCGTGGCGAACAACTGTGCCAGGGTCATCGCAGGCGGCAGCGTCAAACCAGCCCCGACATCGAAGCGATTGTTTTGGGCATCCAGATTGGAACTCCAAGGAGCCATAGTTGTGACCGGAGTAGCACCATATCCACCAAAGCCGACCCAAGCCGAAGAAAGACCAGTGCTGCTATCCAACTGAATGAATTGGTCGATTCCAGCCATGAAGTTGTTTTCATTACCTAGGGTGCCGATTGTATAGGTTCCAAACACTGCATCTGTGCTGCGGTGATTGTAGAAGGCCAATGCTGTGCCACCGGGCGCACCCGATCCGTTGAATGTGTTAGCAGTCAAGGTCGCGCCGACTGGGAACATGTTGAGCGACACCAAAGCACTTGTGGAAGCGATGATCTTGGTGTTGAAGGTCACATGAACATAATCCGTCGCGCCAACCTTTGGCGTGAACGCATTGTTGTGGAAAGTGACGTTCTTGAAATTTTCCACGCTGGCCGCCCAGCGATGGTTTTGAAATGTATTCCCGGACACGATGACATTGTTGTTCACCGAACCGACTTCTGCGAAATAGATCAAGCGCAAGGATGCTCCCGTGCCAATCGCACCAGACGCAGGCTGCATGATGGAATTGTCGAACAAGTTGTTGGTGATCGTGATCGTGCCTGCGCCGCTGTTGAAACTGCCAAACTGCGCACCACCACCATAAAATGAGTTACCGCCGACAAAAATGTCGCCCTGGTTGGCGAAACGCGTGACGAAGTCATGATTGATGGTGGCGCTGGTGTTCCCCACGATTGAGCCACCGCAATAATCCATTTGAATTCCCGCCCTGAAAAATACCGTAAGCCCAGTAGGTTGTATGGTATTGCCAGCGGCCGTAACGCCACTAAATCCGATCGGAACTTGCGTATAACCACTTACTGCGATGCTTGGGTTGATACCAATCGCATTGCGCAAACCGTAGGAAAATGCGGGAGCGGCAGATGCAGATGCCACGATTGTATTGCTAGAAACTGTCATCCCAGTGCAATCACCGCTGCTATGCACGCCGGAGTGATTGAATGCAAAGTCGACTGAGATCTTGAAGTTATTGATCGTCACACCAGTCGCGGTGACCTTGAACACCGTTGGCGTGGCTCCGCCTGGTGCGGTAGTAGTGCCGGTCACGACTGACGTGATCCCCCCGCCTTGAACGCTTACATTGGCTTTATTCACAGTGACGCGCTCCGAGTAAGTTCCCGCTGCGACATTGACCGTGCCGCCAGTAGCAACGGCATCAATACCCGCTTGGATAGTGTTGAACGCATTGAATCCAACATAATACGGGCCAGCCACGCCGTTGCTCGGGAAGTTCACCGCCGCACAGGTCGCAGGATAATCGTCATCCACATAAACCACAGTCGGCGTCGGCGGAGCTGTGAGGGTTACGACTACGATGGCGTTGGCTGAATTATTATGAATATCCGTCAGCGTGACGGTCACATTGTTTGCGCCAAGATAGCAGTAATTGAAATTTGTCTGGCTGAGATTCGTTGCTGCAATGCCGCAGTTGTCGCTTGACCCGGCAAGGATGGTGGCAATATCCGACGCAGTTAGCGTGTAATCCCCATTCACATCCAGCGGACGCGAAATGGGACTCGTGACAACGATCGGATTTTGCGTGTCAGCAACGATAACAAGCTGCTGGCACTCGGAATGATTGCCTTCGCCATCGGTTGCGCCCCAAGTCACAGTGTTTGTTCCCACCGGATAACCGAGTGAGAACAAAGCGGAGTTGTTCGTGATAACCGGAGATACATCGCAGGCTTCGACAACTCCCGGTGTGCCGAGCAACACCCCCGTCGCGACACAAACGCCTAGATCCGCCACCGCATTGACTGTCGCCGGGCAAGCCAGCGCAGGTGCGATAGTATCAACCACCGTAAGCACAGCTATCGTGCTGTTGGTCGCGCCATAGATATTGGTGATTGAACAGGAATAATTGGCGGAGTCGGTCAAGTGAACCGGCGAGATGGTCAAGGTGGACGATGTAGCACCAGCGATGCGCCCTCCATTCACAACTGGAACGCCGTTGCTCAACCATTGATAAGTGAGCGATCCCGTCCCGCCCGCTCCGACGGTGAACGAGGCGTTATCCACGCCGCATTGGTTCGTGGCGCTGGATGGTTGACTTGTGATGAATGCCGGGTGAACGAATTTGAGAACCAGATCGTTGTTCGCGTTGGCCAGTTCCAGAACGAAAGTGCCCAAACCGGTGTAGTTGCTGAAGGCAGAGGTGTTGATGATAAATTTGTCTGCACTGAAACCACTGACGCCGCCAGTGGTTATCGCGATTGGAAAATCGTAATCAGCTGTTTCATCAAAGTCTCCAGCGTCACCGGGAAGGTCGAAGAAGGGATCCAAAGTAGAAAGTTTGATCGTGAACGGATTTACTGTGGTTGCGTTGATCGTGAGTGACCCTGCTATGTCCACCAAGTCCCAGCCGGAACTGTCCCCCGCAATACCAAAGTCAGCTTGATTGATTTCCCACAGATAGCTGGCGTCGGTATTCCAAGTCTGAGATCCAGTGGTGATAGCGCCGGGGCTTGAAGCAGGAGAGATTTCGCCGGAGAGAATTACCGCCCCGGGAACGTCACCTTCGCCCGCCAACGTGGCGCCCGCGCTGACTGTGACGGTGCCGCTGCCTAGAGTTGACTTCACCTCCAAAATACCTGCGTTCACTGCCGTGGCTGCAAAGGTGTTGCCCAGTCCGCTGATGATGATTCGTCCGTTTCCGACTTTGGTGATGTTAAATGCCCCGCCGGAAATTGTGCCGCCCAAATCAAGACTGCCGCTTGCCCCGCCAATCGTGACGGAAGTTTGCAGGTCAATCGGCCCGAAAAATTGGTTGATGCCGCTGATGTTTTGGATCGCCCCCGCTCCACCCACTCCGTTGCCATTAAGCTTGATCACTTCTGCCGAGTTGTAGTCGAACCCGCCTTGGAGACCAAGGGTCGCACCGGCGAAAACTTTCGTCGTGCCGCCAACAGTTCCCAACGCGTTGTCCCGAGTAACTATCAAAGTGCCGCCGTTGACCTCGGCGTTGCCTGAATAAACGTTGTTGCCGCCGAACACGATAGTGTTCGCAGCCTGTCCGCCGACACTCCACAAACTTTGCGCGCCGCTGATCTGGCCATTCAATGTCAACGAACCCGCCTGCGCACTGATGTCCACACTCGCATTCACAACCACAGGGTTTGTGAGCGTTACACCGCTGACTGAACTCTGCAGATTCACGCCGCTGCCGGAGATGACGATAGACCCAAACCCCGCTGCGCCATTGTCGTTAAATCGGGTTGAACTACCCGAGAGCGTCAACGGCCCCGTAAACGTGTTCACACCACTCAAAGTCAGCAAACCGCCACCTGATTTGGTCAAGCTCGTTCCAGAAATTGAAGAAGATATCGTTAGGCTGCGGCTCGCAGCAACGGACAGCGAAGCGCCCGCGCTCAATGAGATGTCGCCCCCACCTAGAGTGAGATTGCCTTCTTCAACTAGAAGCCCCGCTGCGGTCTGCGTGCCGCTGATGTTCACGGCGAACGTTCCCGCGGCGTCGGTGCCCGCCGAGAACACGGCAGTCTCACCCGATGTCCACGTGGCAGTCGCGGCGGTGCCAGCGGAGCTGGTGCTCCAGAAATTGTCTGTGCCCCAAGTGCCAGACGGCGTCGCACCGCCCGCACCCGCCGTGATACCGTTTGCGTCCCAATACAGATTGGCCGCGAGCGCGGGGGTCAGTGTGGTCTGGGTTAATGCCAGAAGGGAAATAATTCCCGCGAGAAAACTGGTTGAACCCTTTTGCACTACTGCGTGAGTCGTGGACTTGGCCTGCCGTTTGGTTTGATGGCTGAATGTTGTCATAATGAACTCTTGCTTGCGGGATTTTTGAAATTTGAAGTAATGCTGACTTGGTAAATAACACCGTGGATGCCGATTACTTTCGATACGACTTCTCTGCTCTGACGCTGACGCTGATCTGTTTGTTTCACCTAGGTGACTTGCGCTGATTTCTAAAAGCCTAGATCAAACTGCCGACAAACTCCGTGCTCGCACTTCCACGCTTCGCTTTTTTTCTTGAGACTGTTTTATCACGCGCTGTCAAAGTGAATAGCTAGACCTAGGTATAGAAGTCATGGTTCGCTCACGAGGAGACGTCATGACGAGCGTTGGTTTGACTAAACGAAATAATGAAAACTGAAAAACGAAGGTCCGCGCCGCGCTATTGAGCGGGTCTTTAGGATATTTGCGGTCTGAGCGTCATCGCATCGCCTTTGGTCAATAATCCCGCTTGTCTAGCAAACATTGCGAGTTCCGCGCTTGTCCGAGCCCCAAGCTTTCGCATGGCTTTGCCTCGATGGACTTTTACTGTGACCAAAGCTAAACCAAGACACCCAGCAATTTCTTTGTTCAACATTCCAGAAACGACCAACTTGACCACTTCGCACTCGCGCTTTGTCAGACTTGCTGCGCGAAGACGAAAACCGTCTTCCTGTGCTGTTCTAAGAAGAAACTTGCGACACCGATCCAAAGCGCGCGCGACTGAATCTACGAGCATTTTTCCATCGAAGGGAAGTTCCACAACGTCCTCAGCTCCTGAGCGCATGGCCTTGACCACCAACTGCACTTCACGTTTTTCTGCCAGGAATACTACTGGGATATGAAGGCCGCTTTGCTTGATCTGCTCGTAGGCCTGCAGGCCGAATTTTCCGTCATCAGAAACACACGTCACTAGGCACGCAGACTCAGGAAGATTTTTTGTTGAGAGCAATTCACGGAAACTCTCGTATGCCCGGGTGTCAAAGCGATGGCTCTCAAAAAGCTGTGTAAGGGTTTTCACCAACGGCTTGTCATCGTGCAGAATAAGGACGGACTTAGTAGTGCCCGCCTCATCCTTTAACTGCCGTTGCTTTATTGGATTCCCTTGCTTGTCCATAATCAAACGATCGCTCTGTCAACCATGTGATTATGCAGATGCGGAATCTAGCTAACACCTATACCAAAGTATTTCTCACCAAAACTAGACTTGGAACATTTCTTCGGCCAAAGCATCGAAAGGTTCGCAAATGTCCCAATTTACAAGTGATTTTTCAGAACGATGCATTTCTTCACACCCAACACCCACCTAGCCTCGTATCTACACTTTTGGGGATGCCACCGGGTCCGATAACTAGCCAAACTGTCTCACCGTGAATCACAAGCGAAAATCCAATGCTTCCTAACTCCCGTTAATTGATTCATCATGGCTTCATCTCACCCACAACTAAAAACCACCACAAGCGCAAGCGAGACGCTGATGCCTGTGTCTATGGTTCAGAGTTTTGGCAGTGTCGTGATCTTAAGGCACGAGCTGGTGAAGGTAGATTATGAGCTCATTGATTTGGCGCAGTTGAATCTTAACCTTAGCGTCTGCTCGAACATCGAAAAATTATTCAACGTAACAGATTCGAGTGAGCCGATTTGTTTGATAGCTTACGCTTGCGGCACTGAGAATTGTGGCCTTAAAGCTTACAAGCTCGCGAAAGCATCCGGTCTCCGCATTCCAGCTGTGTTCATCGCGGTCAACAATGATTTCCACCTTGCGATGGATGCGATGCGATCCGGGGCTGTGGATTTTATTCCGCAACCCATCGTCAAAGAAAATCTTGTAGCTTCGGTCATGGAAACGTTGGCGCAATCTCGCAGCGAATTGAAACAAAACTATTCCTCACTTGATCTGCGCCGTCGGGCAGAAACTCTGACGGTGCGCGAAAAAGAAATCGTGAAGCTTGTCCTTTCAGGTTTGTTGAACAAAGAAATCGCGGGCAGTCTCAACCTTGCGGAGATCACGGTGAAGGTGCATCGCGGAAGTGCCATGCACAAATTAGGAGCCAGGACCAGCGCAGACCTGGCGCGCATTGTTCATTCCGCTGGCCTTTGGCAGAGCATGGATACGCTTTCAAACAAAGGCGCGAATAAGCACATGGGTTGATTCCCAGATCACATCCGTATCCGGAATCAAAAATCAACACCTAGGTATAAGTTGTTTGGCACACTCGAAAACGAGCAACCTCTACACTATTGGGGATGAGGGAAATCAAACCAACTTGCTATACATGTGGGTGTCGGGGTTATTTGTTGTTGTTGTTACAGCAAAAGGATCGGGGCGGTGAAAGGATTCGCTCAAATAGGGTTTCCACGGTAGTGGGTCCGTGGCAGGATTTGATCGGAATGTTTCACCGCCTCTTTCTCAAACAGATGTTGCCGTTCCTTTTAGCACTGACAATTTTCGGAATATTTTCACCCAAATCGGCAGTCGCATTAACTCCATCTTCGGAGGTTAATTTCAAAACCCGCCTCTTCAACTCGGATGACGGCCTTCCTCAAAACAGAATCAATTGCCTCAAAAAAACTTCGGACGGTTACCTGTGGATCGGGACAAAAGCCGGACTCGCACGCTTTGATGGCAATCGTTTCAACGTGTTCAACCGTGATAACATGCCTGAGTTAGGTGGTGAGGCGGGTGACTCCATAAACACTCTTGCACAGACGCCGGATGGCACGCTGTGGATTGGGACGGCCCAGGGATTGGTCAGTTACAAACATCATACATTCCGGCGATTTACAATGTCGGAGGGCCTGCCGGGTAACTTTGTGCGCAGGATCGTGACTTCTCGAGAAGGCGGCCTCTGGCTGGTCGTGGGAGATAGTGCTACTCGGTTCAAAGAAAACAAAGTGGTGTGGTCAACCAAGATTCCGGACGGACTGAATTATCTCATGACAATCCACGAGAGTCCAAATGGTGGTTTGGATGTGTTGTCGCGCAACGCATGGATCACCATCTCATCGGACGGGCAGACCATAACCACGAATCTGACACACCAAAAGGCGCAACCGGCTTGGCGCAGCGCCGCCTTCGATCAGGGGGATGAACTCTTGATCGGCACAGATCGCGGTGTGTTTCGGGTTTCGGATCGGACATCCCCCCGCCTGTTAGCCGCAGGGCTGGATGGGGAAAAAGTCAATTATTTAGCCCGAATGAGTGATGGAGAATTTTTGGCGGAAACCGAGATCTCTGGCATCTACAACTCGCGCACGAATGATTGGCCTCGCAACCCATTAAGCTCAAGGGTCGAAGGCAAAAACATAACCTCGATCATCGAGGACACAACAGCGGGCACATGGGTGGGCACGGACAGCGGATTACTTCAAATCATTCCTACGTTCATCAAATCATTTTCTCAATTGCCTGGACTCAGGGAGAACAATGTCTTCGCGGTTTGCGAGGATGCGGCGGGTGACATTTGGAGCGCTGGAGAAAACGGCGTCTGCCGCATCTCTGAAGAAGGTAAAAAAACCACTGCCATCAATGATCCCAGTTTCACCCTCGTCAATCGCAGCATCTGGCCTGATGCTAAAAGTGGTGTTTGGTTGTGCAAGAAATTCGGCGGCCTTTTTAAGTTTGAGAATGGTCAGTTCGAGAAACGAATCGAGGCTGAACAATTTCCCGGTGTGCGGCAGGTCATAATCCAAGACCGTTCTAATCATATCTTGATCGGATGCGGCAAAGGGTTACTGCGATATGATCCCCGCACTTCAAAACTCACCGACCTGACTCAGACATATCCATTGCTCACTAACATTCGCAGCCTATACGAAGACCGTCAGGGACAACTCTGGGCTGGTTGTGCCGGCAACCGCCTGGCGAAATTGGGGAACGATCAGATCACTTCGTACACAGCCACGAATGGTTTGCTCGGCGGGTTTGTTTATTGCATCAACGAAGACACGAACGGGACGATTTGGTGCGCCACAGAGAAGGCACTATGCCGCGTGCGCGATGGGAGGTGCGTTTCCCTGACCCAAGAACATGGCGTTCCTGAGACAGGACTGAAATGCATCCTCCAAGATGATCTCGGCAACCTTTGGCTCGGAGGACGGCTCGGTGTCTATCGCGTTGATCTCGCAGCGCTGAATGCCGTGGCAGACGGGCGCAAACCAGACGCTCAAT
This sequence comes from Akkermansia muciniphila, assembly GCA_945882065.1. Lineage (GTDB taxonomy): Bacteria > Verrucomicrobiota > Verrucomicrobiia > Limisphaerales > JADLHS01 > JADLHS01. The sequence continues at coordinate 1,007 of CAMCWI010000006.1, read as the reverse complement.
TTATCGCCTTCGGTACCCCAGATGGGATGGAGTCGCCCGAGGTCAACGGAGCGGAGTCACGGCCAACGGGATGGAAATCGCGAGACGGACGACTCTGGTTTGCGACGCCGCGCGGGTTAGCCGTGATAGATCCACGATACCTCAACTCGAATCTAGCAAACTTCACTAATCCACCCGCAATCGTCATCGAGGCGGTCAAAGCCGATGAACTCCTCATTTATGGCCACCCCGCCGAGCGATCCAGCCTCAACGCCAACACATCACATCCCGGTCAGGTCATTCAACGAACTTCGGAAAATATCCCGATTATCCCTGCAGGCAACTCTCGCGTGATTGAATTCCAATACACTGCCAACGCATTCGTGAATCCAAAGGCAGTCCGGTTTCGGTATCGTATGAACGGAGTTGATTCCGACTGGCACGAAAAGACCGGCGAGCGAGTGGTGCATTATGCAAACCTACGCCCCGGAAACTATACCTTCGAAGTGATCTCGGCGACGCATCACAACATCTGGAATACCGAGCCAGCGAGGTTCTCTTTCGAACTTGCAGCGCACTTCTGGCAAACGCGCTGGTTCTATGTCTTATGCGGCTTGGTCGTGATGGGTCTGGTGTTCTTGATCCACACCATCCGACTAAGTTGGCAGCATCGTTCGCTGAAATTGGCGGAACAAAAAACCCTCGCCAACGAACGCGCCCGCATCGCACGCGATCTGCATGATGACATCGGGACCGCGCTCACGGGTCTTGCGTTGGAACTGGACGTCATCAGAAAACAAGGTGATGCCGATGAAGCACTGTCGGCGAACCTAAAAGGCAGCGCGCAAAAGACGAGAGACTTGGCAAATCGGATGCGCGAGGTGGTTTGGACTGCAAACCCTGCGTGCGATTCGATTTCAAGCCTTGCTGATTTTATCGAGCAATTGGGAGAGCAATTCACCCGCGGGACTGACATCCGGCTGCGGCTTGATTTTCCCGAAATCATTCCGTCATTCCAATTAAGCCCA
>CAMCWI010000005.1 GCA_945882065.1 Akkermansia muciniphila | reverse complement strand
ATGCACCCAAACTACGAGCGGCTCGCGGACATGACCTGCGGCAGTCACGTTCGGGGTCGCGCGCCCTCGGGCATCAGCGAACGAGACATTGCGCTGGCCCGCCTTTACAGTCACGCTTTTCGCGGGCAGGTCATCGGCGCGTTTCACGCCACTCGCCGCGCCCTGGAGGAGATACGCCCCAACGACCGCCTGGCCGCCGCGCATCTGCTCCGGGCGGACGAATTGCTGGCCGACCTCTCGAACCGTTCGATGGACACCGTGGGTCACGACGTGCGGGCGCTCATTTCGACCTTCCACCATTATTGCACACACGTCGCCCGCTCGGTGGACGCGCTCGACACGGCCTGCGACCTGGAACGCAGCCCGGCGTTGCGACGGATTCGCGATCTCTTCGTGGGCCACATGGAAGCGATCACCGCCGGAACCAGCCTGCACCTGACGCGCGACACCGGTGCGCCGGAGCAGGGAAGTTTTGTGGTGCCGAGCCTTGGCATCACGATCGTGCCGCTGGTGTATGGCGATCATCATTCCTGGAATCTGGCGTGGCTCGATGGCGAACGCTCAGACGTGCCATATCACATGCATCGCGAAGGGGTGGAAATCCATCTGGGCTATTCACCGATGCACGGCTACACCGTTCTGGGGGAGGCCAAGGCGGAGTTGACCGAGGGCTATGCAATGCCGATTCCACCAAACACGCGCCACGGCTACACGAACATCGGCAGTCAGACACACCACGTACCTTTCATATTCGGTTCACTGACCTGCGGCGGTTGGGGCGTATTTCTGGACGTGGAGCCGCAGCCCCGGGAACTCGAACAACTCGAAACGGCGCCAGTGTTGAGCCACAAACTTAACGGTACGGTTCATCTGGAACAGGAAATCGCCCGAGTGATTGACCGTTACTCCAGCGTCCGTTACCCGATCATTCCGGTGGAAAAGACCGATCGCGATGGGGTGGGCGGGTTGGAGCTTTCCATCGCGCGCATCACAGAGCGTGGGATGGAACTACACCCGGAGCGCTTCTGTACGGTTTCGGTGGTGCGCGGCCGGGGTCTGCTGGCGATGGCGGGTGAGCAGATCGAAATCACGGCCCACGATCACTTCGGCATTCCTGCCGGGCTGGCGGCGACCATCGCGCAAATTGGTGATGAACCTCTGGTGTTGCTTGATGCGGTGCTTCGCCCGTCGGATCGGCGGTTTCGGTAACAGCAGATTTGAATCGGCTCGGAATGTTCAAAACAGACTCAGAAAGAACTTAATCATGGTAACTTTTGACCTTGTGGTGATTGGCGGGGGGCCGGGTGGTTATCCGGCGGCGATTCGCGCTGCGCAACTTGGCGCCTCGGTGGCGATGGTTGAGCGGGAGGAATTGGGTGGAACGTGCCTGAACTGGGGATGCATACCCACGAAGCTCTTCATTGATGCCGCGAAACTCTGCCATTCCGTTCGCAAGGCTGAATTCATGGGCATCTCCGCGGGCGGCTTGACGATTGATTTCCAGACCTTGGCGGCTCACAAGGACAAAACCGTTGCAAGGATGCGGAGTGCCATTGGAAGTCTGCTCAAGGCAAACGGCGTGAAAGTATTCCAGGGCACGGCCGCTTTTCAAGGCCCGGATCAGATTGTTGTTGCTACGCCCGGGACAGAGACTTCGGAACTTGGCGCCGGCAGAATCATTCTCGCGACCGGCTCCACTTCCATCATGCCCGCTGCGTTTCCCGTGAATGAACGGATACTGGAGAGCCGCGCCTTTCTGGCGTTGCGGCAATTGCCCAAAAGTCTGCTGGTGGTGGGCGGAGGCTACATTGGTTGTGAACTGGCTTGCATGGCGGCGCAACTCGGGGTGCAGGTCACACTCGTCGAACTCCTCGCGGACATCTTGCCCGGGTTGGACGCGGACGTCCGCAAGGAAGTCCGCCGCGCCATGGAATCACAGTTGGGCATTCGTATCCTCACCGGCCAACCGCTCCGCGAAGTTCAGCCCGCAGCGAATGAGGTTTCCGCACTCTGTGGCGACCAGAAAATTCAGGCGCAACTGCTGTTGGTGGCGGTTGGCCGCAAGCCCGTTACCCACGGTCTGGCGATGGAGAAAGCCGGCATTCAACCAGATGCCCGGGGATTCATCCAAGTGAATGAATTTGGTCAGACGGAGGTTCCGAACATTTACGCCATCGGAGATGTGAATGGTCGAGCGCAACTCGCTCACGCGGCCACCTCCCAGGGTCTGGTCGCAGCCAGCCACGCACTTGGAAACGCCAGCGAAGCGAATGAACTTGTGGTTCCGGGAGTGATCTTCACCTCACCCGAGGTGGGTGTGGTTGGTTTGAGTGAAACCGAAGCGCAAGGACGCGGCATACCGGTCAAGGTTGGCCGCTTTCCCTTCGCCGGCCTTGGGCGCTCAATCGCCGCCGGCAATACAGTAGGGATGGCCAAGTGGATTGCGTGCGCCACCACCGATCGGTTGCTCGGCGCGGCCGTGGTCGGCCCAAGTGCCACTGAATTGATCGCCGAAGCTGCGGTGGCTATTCGGGGCCAACTCAAGGTCAGGGAGGTTGCGAACACCATTCATGCCCACCCCACATTCAGTGAGATATGGTCGGAAGCGGGGCATGCCGTTCATGGCGAGGCGATCCATGCGGCTCCCATGAAAAAGAATATTGCCCGCGCATTGGTTAGCGGTCAGTGAGCCATTGAAGCAAATCGAGCAAGACTCGACCATCATGTGGAATGCCTGTCCCGATCTTCAGCATGATAAGCCTCGGCTAGCAAGGTCATCGGGTGAACTACACGCAGTTTCAAGCCTGCCTTCGCTGCGCCATTGATGAGTTGCAGCAGGCAGCCGGGATTTGCCGTCGCCACCGTGGTCGCACCGGTGGACTTGATGTGTGCGATCTTGCGGTCAAGGAGTTGTCCGGCCATTTCCGGCTGGGTGAGATTGTAGATGCCGGCGCTGCCGCAGCACCAATTTGCCTCCGGCAACTCCACGAGTAACAGTCCCGGAATCGCCTTCAACAACTCGCGCGGCTGCGAGACCACCTTCTGTCCATGTGTGAGATGGCAGGATTCGTGGTAGGTGACCACCTGATTCCGGATTCCGGCTTCTGGATTTCGGATGGTGATTTGCACCAACCACTCGTGAATGTCGTTCACCCTCGCGTCCCACAGCTCTGCGCGCTTCAGATAAGCCGGATCATCCACCAGCAGCTTTGCGTAATGCTTCAGATGCGAGCCGCAGCCGCCCGCGTTCGTGATAATCGCGTCGAATTGTTCTGGCGGGAACTGGTCAATGTTCCGCCGCGCGAGTTGTTGCGCGAGCGTCCACTCGCCGTTGTGCGCGTGCAACGAGCCACAGCAACTTTGCTCCGCCGGGGTGAAGACTTCGCAGCCGTTCTGTGCCAGCACTTCCACCGTGTCCCGGTTCACATCGCTGAACGTCAGGTCTTGCGCGCAACCCGTCAGCATCGCAACGCGATACTTCTTCGTGTCGCCGGCTGAGGTGATCGGCGCGATGAGTTCCGCTGAGAACTTGTCGCAAACTGAGGGCGTCATCGCTTCCAGTTCCTGTAATCGCTTTGGCAGAAGCCGCAACACTCCTGAGCGACGAATCAGAGCCTGGAGGCCGAGTTGCTGATATAAACGAAGTGCTTTGCCGAGCAATTCAAGCCGCCGCAAATCCATGAACAGCCAGCTCACGGTGAAGCCGCGAATGAGATTTCGCTTCGGATTCGCGAGGATCTTCTTCTCCTCGATTTCTGCTCGCGCGTGTTCAAACAGTTCCGCGTAATTCACCCCCGCTGGGCAAGCTGTCTGGCATGCCAGGCAGCCGAGACAGAAATACATTTCTTCGCCGAATGTTTTGGTGATAGTAAGCCGATCATCTGCGATGGCGCGCATGAGTGCAATGCGTCCGCGCGGGCTGTGGCGCTCCAGTTTAGTGGCATCGTAAGTCGGACACGTTGGCAGGCACAGCCCGCAGTGCATGCACTGCTGCACGACGGAGTAATCCAGGTCTTTGAGGTGCGAATGTCCGGCGCTCATCGATCAAACATCTTTCCGGGATTCAAAATGCCGTTCGGATCGAGCGCGCGGCGGAGTTCGCGCATCACGCGCATCTGGGCATCGCCCGCGAACTTGGGCAGGAAGCTTTTCTTTGCCATGCCGATGCCGTGTTCACCGGTGATGGTGCCACCGAGCCGGATGGCTTCATCGAAGATTTCCTTGAAGGCTTCTTCGACGCGGTGCATCTCCTCTTTGTTCCGTTCGTCGGTGAGAAAGGTGGGATGCAGATTGCCGTCGCCCATATGGCCGAACGTGCCGACGCGCAGGTTGTATTTCTTGGCGACGGCGGCGACGAAGCGGATCATCTTCGCCAATTCGCTGCGCGGCACGGTGGCGTCTTCGAGAATCGTCGTGGGGGCGAGTCGGGCGAGTGCGGAGAAAGCGCTACGTCGCGCGGTGGCGAGCTTGTTCGCTTCGGCTTCGTCCTTGGCGACGCGCACTTCCATCGCGCCGTTCTTGCGGGCGCATTCTTCCATCTTCGCGGCTTCCTCGGCGACGGCGGCGGGATGGCCATCAGTTTCCATCATCAATAGCGCTTCGCAATCCAGCGGCAGACCAACCTTCGCAAAATCCTCTACGCACCGAATCGTCGTGCGGTCGAGGAACTCCAGCGTGCAGGGAATGATTTGCGCGGCGATGATGTCCGAGACGCATTGCGCGGCGGCGTCCATTTGCGCGAACGTCGCGACCATGGTTTTCTTCGCGGCGGGTTTGGGGATGAGCCGCAGCAAAACTTTTGTGATGACGCCGAGCGTTCCTTCCGAGCCGATGAACAAATCGCGCAACGAATAACCGGCGACATCTTTCACGCACTTGTTGCCGGTCCAGAGGATTTCGCCGTCGGGCAGGACCACTTCGAGGCCCATGACGTAATTGCGTGTGATGCCGTATTTCAAGCCGCGCAAACCGCCGGAATTTTCCGCCACGTTGCCGCCGATGGTGGAGATTTTCATTGAGCCGGGATCCGGCGGGTAAAACAAACCTGCTGCGGTTGCTGCATCGGAAACGGCGAGTGTTGTTACGCCGGGTTCGACGAGAATGGTGAGATTGGCGCGATCCAGTTCGAGGATGCGATTCATCTTCACGGTACAAAGCACGATACAGCCAGGGATGGGTAGGCTGCCGCCGCTTAGGCCTGTCCCGGAGCCCCGGGTGACAACAGGTGTTTTAGTCCGGTTTGCATGCTTGAGAATTTGCGCGACTTGCTCCGTCGTGGTGGCGAAGACCACCGCGCCGGGCAACTGTTGCATCGCCGCCGTGCCGTCGAACGAATACGCGATGAGGTCCTCCGGGGACGTGAGTACGTTTTCCGCGCCGACGATTTCGCGGAGTCGGGCGAGCGTAGCGTTTGCTAAAGGCATATTTCTTTGGGCTGGGGCTTCTGCGGGGCTATTGTCGACCTGCGGGCTTAGCACGCGTAACCCTGTGAATTCTTCCCCGCAGGTTTTAAAATGCGGCGACTTTGACCTTGGTTTTTACGCGGACGAGAAATGCGTCGGAACAAATGTAGAGCCACGAGTCGTCGTCGCCGCCGAAGCAGCAATTGCCACAGGCCATCTTGGTGTCAATCCGCGCGAGCAGTTTACCTTCGGGCGTCATGACGTGGACACCGCCCGGGCCGGTGGCCCAGAGGTGCCTGGTGGTATCGGTCTTCAGGCCATCGGGCAGCCCGCGCTGATCGGCGACCATTGCGGTTACGTCGGCCAGCACTCGCGACGCTCCGAGGGTGCCGTCCGCTTGGATGGGAAAGGCTTTCCAGATCGCCGCCTCGGGGTCCGATTGTGCGACGTAGAGCGTCTTTTCATCGGGGCTGAGGGTGATCCCGTTCGGGAAAGTCATTTCCTTGCTCAGGAGCGTGACCTTGCCCGACGGCGTGACTTTGTAGATACCGTGCCAGGCGATTTCGCGCGTCTCCGTGTCGGCCGGTCCATTCGGCAATCCGTAAGGCGGATCGGTAAAGTAAATGTTGCCCGCCTTGTCCACGGTCAAGTCATTCGGGCTATTGAAACGCCTGCCCTCAAAATGATCAGCGATAGTCCGTTTGCCGCCGCCGCGGACCATCAGCGATACGCGCCGATCACCGTGTTCGCAGGAGATGAGTTCGCCGCGCGAGTTCACGTTCAAGCCGTTGCTACCCGTTGCTTCGCTGTAATCCATCACCCCGGTGTAGCCGCTGGGTTTGAGGAAGACACTTAAGCCTGCGCCTTCTTTCCACTTCATCACCTGATTGCGCGGCACGTCGGAAAAAACCACGTAACCGCCGCCACCGGGTTGCGTGGCAGCTTTCGGAATCCACGCCGGGCCTTCGCTCCAGTCCAATCCGGAAGTGAGCACTTCGATCTTGGCGTCTGCCGACAACAACGCGTCAGCAGCAGGGTCGAAGCGCAAGAACTCGCCCATCGTCGGATGTGGGGTGAGGTCGTCGGCGACGAGTGACGAACTCAGCAGCACAACACTGAACAGGCCGAGGATTGTTCTTCGAAGGCAAGCGCCGCAGTTGCGGATAGTGGTTTTCATGGACCTGAGTTGGCGTTGTTGGTTTTTGATTTGGGAGACGAGTTAGCTGAAGCGCGAACTTTCACAAAGGCGAGAATGGCGGCCCCGAGCAGGTAACAGGCAGCCAAGAACAAGAGGCAGCCGTTGTCACCCACGCCCCGTGATCTCATCCAACCGAACAGATGATTGCCGAGATAACCGGCTAGGTTCGCGCACATGTTGATGAGGCCAACGGCCACGGCCGCCGCCGAGGCGCTAAGGGTAAGCGTGGGCAGCGCCCAAAACGGCGATGGCCAGAAGAAGGCCGCGAAACCGGTCAGGCAAAGCCAGGCCATCACCAGCCCGAACGGTTGACCCGGAATCGCGCTGCCTACCAGGAACAACGCCGTCGCCGCGAGGCCCGCCACCGCGTGCCATTTCCGATCGCCGCTGCGGTCGGAGGATTGTCCGGAGCACAGCACGCTGATCAACCCGCAGGCGTAAAACAGGCCGCTGTAATAGAGCGTGGCCTGCACCGTGCCGCCCGAGATGCTCTTGACCGTCGTCGGCAGCCAGAACGCGAGTGCGTAACCGCCCGTGTTCGCGGCAAATATTCCGAGCGCAAGCAGCCAGATGTTTGGTTCGCGCAACGCCTGGCGGATGGTCACCTTGCCTTGCGCTTCTTTCGCCCGCGCTTCGGCGGCTAGCACGCCTTCGAGGTAATCACGCTCCGCTTGCGTGAGCCACTTTGCGTCACGCGGCCGGTCCGTCATCCACATCAAGGTCACGACGCCTAGCACGACCGCAGGCAAACCTTCGACGATGAACAGCCATTTCCAACCGGTCATTCCAAACCAGTTCACATCGAGTAGCAGTCCCGAGAGCGGCGCTCCCAGCGCGAGGCTGAAGGGAACGGCCATGATCAGTCCCGAAAGCGCCCGCGTGCGATCCCCGCTCGCGAACCAATGCGTGAAGTAAACGATGATGCCCGGAAAGAACCCGGCCTCGGCGACTCCCAGGAGAAACCGTACGACGTAGAATTGCATCGGGGTTTTTACAAACGCCGTGGCGGCGGAGATGAACCCCCAGGTGATCAGAATGCGGGCAAACCATTTGCGCGCACTCCAGTGCTCGACCAACAAAGCGCCCGGAATCTCGAGAATCAAATAGCCGATAAAAAATATGCCGATGCCGAGTCCAAATACTTCCTCGGAAAACTTGAGGTCGCTCGCCATGCGCAACTTGGCGAAACCGACATTCGCCCGGTCGAGATAGGCGATGAAGTAGATCACAATCACCAGTGGCACGATGCGCCACGCCACCTTGCGGCGCAGCGCAACGGAATCAATGGGGGCGGGATTAGTCATTTGGATCGGTCTTTGAGGAAGCGGTCAAACCAATCCGCGATGGCAGTGATGTCTTCAGGCGATTTCCAAAACTCACCCCAGCCATGTCCCTTGCCCGGGCGGACGATCAGTTCGATCTGCCCCGCGCCAGCCGTGCGGGCACGTTGCACAAAACTCTCCGCCTGCTGAAACGGAACGACCGGGTCGGCATCGCCGTGGATGAGCAATGTCGGCGGCAGTTTGGAGGTGACATAGTAAATGGGCGAGATTTCCCGCCCGAGACTCTCGCGACCGCTGGCGGTGTTCGCACGCGCCCCGAACGCCGCCTGAATCGGCGACAGGGGACCGATTCCGCAGCCGCTGGTGCCCGGGCCGCCGTAATTCAGGAAATCCGTCGGCGGGAAAAAACAGGCGGCTGCTTGCACGGCGCTACTTTCTTTTTCAACGGGATCGCTCGCCTCGGGATTGCCGCGTCCGCCCTGCGTTGCGATCATCAACGTCAGTTGCCCTCCCGAACTCGCGCCCGTGACTCCCAAGCGGTCCGGCCGGATTCCAAATCGCGCGGCGTTGTGTCGCACGAAGCGGACCGCGCGTTGCACGTCAGCCATCTGGTCGGGGATGGTAAACGCGGGTTGCGAACTGGTGACGACGGCGAAGACCGTGTAGCCGCGCTCCAGAAACGGCCGGTAATAATCGGGCTGGATCGTCACCATCATGGACGCGGCTTTGCTGGAGAACCAGCCGCCGTTTACGAGGAACAGGATGCCGCACCGGTTGGAGTTGGCTGGCTGAAATACGTCCAGCGTCAACGCCAGGCCGAACTTGCGACCGTAAATGACATCTTCAGTTCGCTGAACGGTCTGCTGGCTGTGCGCTGAAACACTGCAAAAGGACATGAAAAAAATGGCTGCCCATTCGCAGCCACCGGACCTGCGAATGCCCTTCTTTGCCAGCCGGCATGTCTGCAAAAATAGCATCAAAGGCGAGAATCTTTACTGAGCCAGTTTGCCGGGGGTTTCCAGCAGATCAACAATCAAGCCTAGGAATTCCGCCGCGGGTGCGCCATCAAGGACGCGATGGTCCACCGAGAGGCAGAGTCGCAGCGTGGAACGCACGGCCAGCCTGCCGTCAAATACATAGGGTCGTGGCGCGGCCCGCCCCACCGCGAGCATGGTGCTTTGCGGTGGCGCAATCACGGCGGCGAATTCGTCCACGCGCGTGTTGCCGAGATTGGACAGCGACGTCGCGCCGCCCTGCAACGCTCCCAAGGAGAGCTTGCCCGCACGCGCGGCAGCCACGAGCGAAGTGCGTTGTTTAGCCAGGCTGCCCAGATCGCCCGTCGCAGCCGAGCGCACGATGGGAATCATCAGCCCCTCCGGCAGCCCAACCACCAGGCCCACGTCACCTCCGGGCACTTTGACAATATCGTCATTCAACCAAATGCCATTGGCGGCGGGGAATTGCTTGAGGGCCATGGCCTGCGCGCGCAGGATTAAGTCGGTCAGCGTGAGCCGGACGCCTTCACGGCTCTCGATTTCCGGCAGCAAATCCTCGCGCAACCGAATGAGCGCGGTGGCGTCCACTTCACAACGCAGGTAGAAATGCGGGGCCGAGGAAAAGCTCTCTGCCGTCTGCCTCGCAATCGCCCGACGCATCACAGAAACCCCGGTCGGAGTTGCTTCATTTTTGAGCACGTCGGCCTCGATGATCCGGCCACCTTTGCCGCTGCCTTGAATGCGACCGGTGTCCACTCCCAACTCCGCCGCCCGACGGCGGGCGCGTGGGGTGACTGGACCGATCGATACAGTCGCTTGAGTCGCCGGCTGCTCGCGCTTGGCGATAGGTGCAATGCTGGGTGACGGCGCTTTTTCCGCCACGGAGACGCTGGCCGGAGCTGTGGTCTGCGAAGCAACCGAACCGGTGGCGGATTCCTCCGCGCCGAGCAAATGCCCGATGACCTGTCCTACCTTGACGACGTCGCCCGCTTGGGGACCGTCCGGGAGTAACTTCAGGATGCCACTGTCGGCCGCTTCAATATCTTGCGCCGCCTTTTCGCTCTCCATTGTGAAGAGCGGTTCGCCGGCCTTGACCAGCTCGCCCTCCTTCTTGATCCAGACGGTAAAGTTGCCTTCGTCCATGGACCAGCCCAGACGCGGGATTGTGATTTCGATAGGCATGTGTCTCCTCAAACAATTACTCGCTGACCAGATCGCGGATCGCCTGCACAATCGCGGCTTCGTCCGGCACCACCGCGCATTCCAAGGCCGGGCTGTAGGGCGTGGGAGTATGCACCCCATTGAGCCGGCGGATGGGTGCATCCAATTCATCAAAGCCGCGGTCCGCCAGTTGCGCGGCGATTTCCGCGCCGATCCCGCAAGGGCCGAACGACTCATCCACTATCAACAAGCGGCCAGTCTTAGCGACCGACTTGAGAATCGTTTCCGTATCCAGCGGCGAAACGGTGCGCGGGTCAATCAACTCGACGGAGATGCCCTCCTTCGCCAACGCTTCGCAGGCTTTGATCGTCTTGTGAACCATCAAAGCCAACGCGACGACCGTAACGCTCGTCCCTTCGCGCACCACGGACGCCTGGCCGAACTCGATGAAATACTCTCCGCTCGGCACCGGGCCTTTCGTTCCCATCAATTCACGATGCTCCAGAAAGAGCACTGGATCATCGCAATTCAAGGCCGTCTTGAGCAGTCCTTTGGCATCGTACGGAGAGGAAGGCACGACGACCCGCAGCCCGGGAAACTGCGCATACATCGAATAATAACTGCCCGAATGATGCGTTGCCGCCGAATGTCCGATGCCGATGCAACCGCGCAGGAGCACCGGCATCTTGAGCCGGCCGCTGCTCATGTATTGCATCTTGGCGATCTGGTTGATGATCTCGCCGGCCCCGTCGAGCACGAAATCAGCAAACATGAAGTCCACCACCGGCCGCGTGCCGCTCATCGCTGCGCCGCAAGCCAACCCGACAAAGCCGCGCTCGCAGATGGGCGTGTCGCACAACCGTTCCGCGCCGTATTTTTCAAACAGGCCGCTCGTGGTGGCAAAATTTCCTCCCCGTACGCCAATGCCTTCGCCCAGCACAAACAGCTTTGGGTTTTTGGCGAATTCTTCGGTCAACGCCTCCAGCGTGGCCTTCATGTAAGTCAGCACCCGATCCGATGCCGGCTTTTCCGGCGCTCCGTTGCCGCTCGCTTTGGGCAGGAGCTTCGGGTTGGTTTCGGCATAGACATGTTGAGCGGCGGACTCCTTCGATGGCATCGGGCTGTTCTCCGCGAACTGATGCGCCGCTTCGACCAACGTAGCCGTCTCTTTCTCGATGGCATCGAGTTCCCCCGGCTCAGCCAACTGGTTGTGCAGAAGATAGCTCTTGAAGGATTCAACGGGACAGCGCGATTTCCAGCGATCCACTTCATCGCGCGTTCGGTAGCCGAAATCGCCCATACCCTCGGCGTGAGCCCGGATGCGGTAGGTCTTGCATTCGATCAACGTGGGCCCGCCGCCCTCGCGCGCGCGTTTGGTCGCTTCCGCCGCTGCCTCAGCCACAGCGAGGACATCATTCCCGTCCACCTGCAAAGCGGGCATGCCATACGCAGCACCGCGCGGGGCGACTTCCGGGTTTCCCGCCGAGTAGGCGAACGGCACTTCGGTGGCGTACTGATTGTTCTCGCAGACGAACAGCACCGGCAACTTCCAGATGCTGGCCATGTTCAGCCCCTCGTGGAATGCGCCGTTGTTGACCGCACCGTCGCCGAAGAAAGCGACCGCGACGTTTTTCTGCTTTAGCAGTTTGAAACTGTAACCCGCACCAGCCGCCTGCAAGATGCACGGACCGACGATGCCGCTTGTGCCCATCATTCCAATTTCGGGCGCGAACAAATGCATGCTGCCGCCGCGGCCGCGCGAGCATCCGGTGGCGCGCCCGTAAAGTTCGGCAAACAATTGCTGCGGCTCCAATCCCTTGGCCAGCGCATGGCCGTGACCACGATGCGTGCTGAATACCATGTCCTCGCGAGTCAGATGAGCGCAGACCCCGGTGGCAATGGCTTCCTGCCCCACGTAAGTGTGACAGGCCCCATGGACGAGTCCGCGCTGATGCGATTTGGCGAGGCGCTCCTCACACAACCGGATCAGGAGCATCCGACGATACAGGTTCAAGTCGCCTCCGCACTGCTGTTTCGTAATCGTCGTGCGACTGGTTTCCAATGCTGTTGCTGACATATTTTTTGTTCCTTCATGTGGTGCGCGCCAAATTATCCCGGCACCACGGCACCACGGCCAAGATTCACTTCCATTACCATGTGCCAACACTGCATCTCTCTTGGCATGGACTCAACTTACCCGGGATGCTATGCCTGAGCCGGGAGTCTGGCTTATGTTTTTTGGTGTTTTTTCGTCATTTTTCAAGGCTAATGCCATTGCTACCGTGGCAACCTCAGGGTGACTGCCAATAGCCGACATTTTGCAGTTGCCCATCATCCAGGCGTTTGACCAGGTTGGGGGAAAACATCGAAAGTAAGCGAGAAACTGGCTGCCACTGGCGGAGCGCAGGCTAAGATAAATGCTTTGGTGTTCCAAATTGACATGCGGATCAAACGCAAATGAACCGGACCTGATGAAAACCACACACCTGCCAGGCCTCCGCCTTTACCTCCTTGTTGTAGGAATCACTTTGGCAACATCAACGCTGCTGGCGGTTGCGCCAAGCGACGGGGGATTCGACGCCAAAGCGAAGTGGTCAGACGCCAACCTGAGATCAATCCGCCCATCATCCGCGAAACCCAACCTCCTCTTCATCGCCATCGACGACCTGAAGCCGTTGCTGGGTTGCTACGGCTATTCGTGGATCAGGTCGCCGAACATCGACCTGCTCGCCTCGCGCGGGACGCTGTTCACCGCGAGCTATTGCCAGGTGTCGTTCTGCGCGCCATCGCGCATGAGCGTGCTCACGGGGCTGCGCCCTGACACGACGCGAGTAGTATTCAATCCGCCGCAGCAGCAGGACATCCTGCGCACCCGCTTTCCCGACATCGTCACGCTGCCGCAGCACTTCAAGATTAACGGCTGGCTCACCTGCGGCATGGGCAAGGTCTTCGATGGTCGCACGGTGGACAAAGGCGATGACACGGCTTCGTGGTCCGTGCCGTATGTCCGCAAGTTTGAAGAAGCAGCAGGCGGCCTCGGCGTGCGCGGGTTCCAGAACCCGGCGACGAAGAAGCGCCTCTCCGATGCGCTCGCGGCCTCGCCCAGCGCCCCCGTGATGGGGCCGCCGACCGAAGGCGAGGATGTGCCGGACAACGGCTACTACGACGGCGCGATGGCTTTCACTGCTGCCGCAAAGATTCGCGAGTTCGGCAAAGGGAAGCAGCCGTTCTTCCTCGCCGTCGGCTTCGTGAAGCCGCATCTGCCATTCATCGCTCCGAAGCGTTACTGGGACCTCTATGACCGGGCAACGCTGCCGCTCGCGCCGTTTCAGCAGCTCCCGCAGGGCAGCCCGCACGACCTCGCGTTTTACAGCAACTCGGGTGAACTTCGTGACTGGCACGGCGTGCCCAAAGCCGGTCCGATCGAGGAAGCCATGCAGCGCGAACTGATCCACGGTTACGCCGCGTGCGTGTCCTACATCGACGCACAGGTCGGTTTGCTGATGAAGACGCTCGAAGAAACGGGCATCGCGGACAACACCATCATCTGCCTGTGGGGCGACCATGGCTGGCATCTGGGCGAGCACGGTCATTGGGGCAAAGTGACCAACTACGAGGATGCAACGCGCGCGCCGCTCATCATCTCGACTCCGGGCCAAAAGTCCGGGAACCGCATCACCACGCCCGTGGAGTTCTTGGACATCTATCCCACGCTCTGCAACCTCGCCGGTCTGCCGCGACCCGCGCATCTGCAAGGCGTGAGCCTTGTGTCCGCCATGCGCGATGCATCTGTCATCCCGCACGAAGCCGCCATCAGCCAGATGTCTCCCGGCGCGAACAAGGACGGCGTGATGGGCTGGACACTGCGCACGCCACGCTACCGCTATATCGAATGGCGTCGCGCCGATCTCAGCACCGACACGCCGCGCATCACCGGTCAAACCGAGTCCATCGAACTTTACGATTACGAGACTGACCCGCTCGAACGCGAAAACCTCGCGGCCAAGCCCGAGCACGCCGCCGTGCTGACAGAGCAGAAAGACCTCTTCGACAAGTTGCTGCCGCACCTTCCGAAACGCCTCGACTAACCGATCATGATACGCAGACTCACTTTTCTATTCGCACCGCTCACCGCGCTCACGCTTCACGCCGCGACTCCAACCCCGGAGGAACACTCTGCGGCGACGCAGTGGGCACAAAGCAACGTTTTCATGGAGCAAGCGAAGCCGCCGTTCAGTTTTGTGCTCGGTGGAAAGCCAGCGGGCGAGCTGCTGCGTGATTGGAAGCGCACCGATTCGACGCGCGAACTGGATACCCAGCGGCGCGAGCGCACGCGCAGATGGACGGACGAGAAGTCGGGTTTCGAGGTGCGACTCGTTGGGACTGAGTATGCGGATTATCCAGTCGTGGAGTGGACGGTTTATTTCAAGAACATCGGTGCGAACGACACGCCGATTCTGGAAAACATCCAGGGACTGGACACGTCCTTCGAGCGCAGTGCGAAAAGTGAGTTCGTGCTCCATGGCATCAAGGGCGACTTCTGCACTGCTGACAGCTACGAACCGTATCACCACACACTCGTTCCCGGCCTGACGAAGAAGTTCAGTCCGCCCGACTATTCCGGCAAATCGTGCGACGGACCAGACGGCTGGCCCTATTACAACCTCCAGATGCCCGGAGGAGGCGTGATCATCGCAGTGGGCTGGCCGGGGCAGTGGGCCAGCTCCTTCGAGCGCGATGCCGGGCGACGTTTGCGCGTCACGGCTGGCCAGCAGCGCACCCGCCTGGTGCTCAAGCCCGGCGAGGAAATCCGCACGCCGCTCATCGCGCTCTTGTTTTGGAAGGGCGACGACGTCGTCCGCGCCCAGAATTTGTGGCGGCGCTGGTTCATCGCTCACAACCTAGCGCGCACGCACGGCCAGACGCAGCCGGCAGTCAGACAAATTCAAGTGGACGGTTCGGTCGCCAACATCACCAGGGTGAAGGCGTTTATCGATGCGGGCATCAAGCCGGACATCTGCTGGCGCGACGCCGGCGGCACACGCGAGAGCGTCTGGTTCAAGGTCGGCCCCGACCCGCTGCCCTACCCGTTACCCGGCATGATCTGGCTGAACTCAGGAACCTGGGAAGTTGACGAGATCAGGTTTCCGCAAGGCTTCAAGCCGTTCAGCAATTGGGTGCGCTCAAACGGAATGCAATTCCTCCTGTGGTTTGAGCCGGAGCGCGTGGGCGACACGAATTCCTGGCTGGCGAAAAATCATCCCGCGTGGTTGTTGCCCGGATCGTCACACGGCTCGATTCTCAACCTCGGCAACCCGGCGGCCTTCAACTGGCTGGTCAATCACCTCGATAGGATGATCAAGACGCAGGGACTCGATTGGTATCGCGAAGACATGAACGGCGAAGGACCGCTGCCGACGTGGCGCAAGAACGACGCGGAGAATCGCCAGGGCATCACCGAGAACTTCTACGTGCAAGGCCACCTGGCCTTGTGGGATGAACTACGCCGACGTCATCCCGGATTGCGCATAGATTCCTGTGCTTCGGGCGGGCGGCGCAACGATCTGGAATCCATGCGCCGCGCCGTGCCGCTGCTGCGAAGCGACTTTCAATTCACCGACATGAAGGGCGTCGTCGAGGGAAACCAGGGCCACACCTACGGCCTTTCTTCCTGGCTGCCCTTTCAAGGCACGGGCTGCTATCTCTATGAACCCTACGCGTATCGCAGCTTCTATCTGCCGTCGTTCGGCATGGGCGCGCTGACCCCGGAGAACACCGCGGCCCAGCAGAAAGCCTACGCCGAATGCCGCCGGATCGCGCCGCTGATGCTCGAGGGCGACTACTACCCGCTCACTCCCTACAGCCTCGCGCCGGACACCTGGATCGCCTGGCAGTTCCACCGCCCGGAACAGGGCGACGGCGTCGTGCAGGCCTTCCGCCGGCCCAAGGTTCTCGATGAAACGCTCACCGTGAAGCTCCGCGGCCTGGACCCCAAGGCCCGCTACACCGTGACCGACCTCGAAACCGGCCGCTCGCAGACGCTGCCCGGCCGCGAACTGATGAACCCCGGCCTGCCCGTCGTCATCGCCACACCGCCGGGTGCCGCCGTGCTGACCTACACGAAATGATCCGCCGGGAGCCAAGAGTATCACCATGAACATCCTCGCACTGACGCCCCCCATGAAAAGCAACCGCACCACCATGAGCCCCGCCGCCCTCCAGTTTTGGTGCTCCGGCATCCGTGTGCTGTTGGTCGCGCTCCTGCTGGTCCTGGGATGCGGAATCGCACGCGCTGGCGAGACCGCGAACGCCGGCCCCGCCGATCTTTCCCTCGATGGCGACGACTGGTTGCTGGCGACCGATCCTGCGAACATCGGGCGGGAAGAAAAGTGGTTCGAGTCGTCACGGCCGGAGGCCAGGCCGACCAAGTTGCCGTGGATCATTCAGGGCGCTTTTCCCGGCTATCACGGCGTGGCGTGGTATTGGAAGGCGTTCTCGGCCCCGGAACTCGAATCGCCGGAAGCCCGCGCCCTGCTGCGGTTCTGGTCCGTTTCTTACAAGGCGGACGTGTGGCTGAACGGATCCCACGTCGGCGGCAACGAAGGCACGGAGGTGCCGTTTGTTCTGGATGTCACCGGAACGCTCCGCCCGGGAGCCTCCAATCTGCTGGCGGTTCGCGTGGTCCATCCCGCGCGAGCGGGAGACGGAACGGACGGCATTCTGTTAGGGCAGGTCCCGGGAGGCGTGCCGTTCAACCATGGAGGGATCCTGGATTCGGTGGAGCTTCTGATCCGTCCGGGGGTGTTCCTCAAGGATGTGTATGTGCACTCCGACCCGGCTACCGGACGGATGGAGATCGAAGCAACCCTGCACAACAGCCGCACCAGGGCCGTCACGGCTGCGGTGGTTTTCTCCGTGGACCCAACGGGCGTGAAGACCGAGCTGAACCCAAATCTCGAGCCGGGCGATACGGTGGTGCGTGGCCAACTCCAGATTGAGAAACCCCGGCTCTGGAACCTGGACGATCCATTCCTCTACCATCTGAAAACCCGGGTGCAGGCGCAGGATTCCGCGGCGGATGAGCAGACCGTGCGCACCGGATTTCGCGATTTTCGCGTCGAAAACGGGCATTTCCGTCTCAACGGCAAGCGGATTTTTTTGCGGATGGCCCATACCGGGCAACAGGACCCTTTCGGGATGCGGGTGCCCTTCAACCCCGACTGGCCGATCACCGATCTTCGGCTGATGAAAGCGATGGGATTCAACGCGATCCGTTTTTTCCAAGCCATGGGTTTGCGTCGGCAGTTGGATTTCGCGGATGAGTTCGGCTTCCTGGTCATGGAAGAACCCCGGGGCGGCTGGCTGATGGATTATTCCCCGGGTCTCTACGAGGAGCGACGGGACCGGCAGATGCGCGCCATGGTGCGGCGCGACCGCAACCATCCCTGCATCGTGGCGTGGGGACTGCTGAACGAATCACCGTGGGATCTTTCTCCGGACCACCCCATCTTCCTGCATGCCAAGGGCGCCCTCGGTCTGATCCGTTCGAACGACATGCACCGTTTGGTGTTCCTGAGCAGTGGCCGTTGGGATTGCGACCCAGGCGTGGGTTCGGTGGCCAATCCGGGTTCCCGGGCATGGCAGCATCTGCTGGGGATCGATGCGGAGGGCGCCTCCCGGATCACCCCGCTGTGTGGGCCGGGCGGAGTATGGCCGCAGCCTCCCGCCTTGCCCATCGCGGGCTACTCCGGGCCGCTGGGGGACATTCACATTTACCCGCGCGTGCCGCATACCGCGGAGATTCAGGATTTCCTTCGCACCGTCGGCTCCGGGACAAAAAATGTCTTTGTTTCCGAATTCGGCATCGCCAGTGCGGTCGACCTGGTGCGCATGCAGGAACTCTATTCCCTTTGCGGTTTCGCCCACCTGGACGGAGCCAAAGGTTTCCAGGATCGTCTGAATCGGTTCATGACGGACTGGGATCGCTGGCAAATGGCCGCGACCTTCGATCAGCCAAGCCACTATTTCTATCAATGCCAACGGGCCAACTCGCGTCAGCGGCTCGACGGCATCAATGCGCTGCGGGCGAATCCCCATATCGTCGGCTATTCGCTGACCGCGAACATCGATACCGCCAACGCCGGAGAAGGGGTCTTCGATCTCTTCCGCCGGGAGAAGCCCGGGATGCGCCAGGCCCTTCTCGATGGGTTCGCACCGCTTCGCTGGTCCCTGTTTGCCGAGCCCCGAAACCTGTATCGGGGAAGAGCCATCAAGCTGGAAGCGGTGCTTGCCAACGAAGATGCCCTGCCGGCAGGCGCGCACGCGGTCACGATTGAGGTTCTGGGCCCCGGCGATTCCGTCGTGATGACCCGTCAGGCAACTTTCACCATGCCCGCAAGCCCGGAGCCCCCGCTGGCATCCCCCGTTTTCCAAGAAACCCTAAAAGCCGACTGGCCCTCCGGCTCATACCGGTTGCGGGCCTCGTTTGTGGATGGACGCAAGATGCCCGGTAGCGAGATCGTCTTCCATGTTGCCGATCCGGCCGAAATGCCGGCCGTCAAGCAGCCGGTCCTGATTTGGGGCGAAGACACGGAACTGTCCGCCCGGCTTTGGAGCCTGGGCATCCCCTGCCGGCCTTTCACGGCGGAAGCCGGCGCAACAGACGGGGTGATTGTCGCGTCCCGCCAAATACCGCCACCGGGCGGCAAAGCCGCTTTGGATGCTCTTATGGAGAAGGTCAGTAACGGCGCACAGGTGCTCTTCCTTGACCCGGAGGTTTTTGCCTCTGGGAGCGACCCAACGTTTCATCTTCCTCTCGCAGAGAAGGGCACGGCCGCGAACCCGTTCGACACCAGTTGCTATTACGCCAAAGACGAGTGGGCCAAGGCCCATCCCGTTTTCGCCGGCCTGCCCTCAGGGGGAATCCTGGATTTTGCCTATTACCGTGAACTCCTGGCCGATCGCCTCTGGCAGGGACAGGACACGCCCGACGAAACCGTGGCTGGCGCCATCGCCACGAGTTTCGGATATTACTCTGGAACACGGTTCGCCATCTATCACCGGGGAAAGGGCAGATGGATCCTGAATATGTATCATCTCCGGGAAAACATGGGTAAGCATCCCGCCGCGGAACGCCTCCTCCGAAACACCCTTAATTACCTCGCCTCCGAGAACCGTAAGAAGGAGTAAGTTTATGAATAAGTTCAGTCTCCAAATCCTTTCGCGAAGTGGCCTCTCGTTTGGTCTGTTCTTTCTCTCTGTCACTGCGATTGCTTGCCTGGCTGCTCCCTCAAAGCCCGACTTTTGCGTAGCCACCGATGGAAAGGACACAAACCCTGGAACCGCTAAGTCCCCTTTCGCCACCCTCGCAGGTGCCCGCGACGCAGTACGCCAGAAAATCGCCGCCGGACTTAGCGAAAACATTTGGGTCCAGATTAGCGGGGGGACTTATCGTCAGCTGGAGACGCTGACTTTCGGGCCCGAGGACTCCGGCACGACCCAGCATTCCATCACCTACGCCGCTGCTCCCGGTGAACGGGTCGACCTCAGTGGTGGTCGGCTAATCACCGGATGGAAAAAGGGGATTGGCGACATTTGGACGGTTGAGATTCCCGAGGTAAAATCCGGCGACTGGCAATTCCGCCAGTTATTCATAGATAGCCGGCGCGCCGTTCGCGCTCGCACCCCGAACATCGATGCGCAAAAACCCTGGTGGCTTATCCGCACCGCTGTTCTCACCGAATCAGAGGAAGAGCCGTTTACCGTCACTGTGGATGGCCCCATTGTCACCTGGAGCAACCCAGATCAGGTAGAATTAATCTGCAATTACAATAACGAGGGAGGTCGAAAGAGGCTTCAGAGTGTGGACGTTGACGCCCAGAAACTGGTCGTTGCACCGCCGCACCGGTGGAACCCCAAGGTTTTTGGCAATGACTGGCATCTCAGCGCCCCAACCACAGGCAAACCCTGTTATGTCGAAAATGCCCTCGAAATGTTGGACCAGCCCAGCGAGTGGTATTTGGATACCCATACAGGAGTTCTTTCCTACTGGCCCAGGGCTGGTGAGGACCTTGCCCGGGTCGAGGTGGTGGCGACTGTGGTAAGAAACACTTTGCTGGCTGTTGTCGGCACGCCAGAACGGCCTGTGCTCAACCTCACGTTCGAAGGTATCCGCGTTATGCACGTGGACTGGCCCCTGCCAGCCTGGGGCTATAGCGGTCTCTTCAGCTGCAACGTCGCTACTGGCACCAAAGACAAAGTCGGGCACCGCTTCATCGAGGCAGCCGTGGAATTCGAAAATGCCCGCAATTGCCATTTCCTGAAGGGTGAGATCTCCCACGTCGGTGCAATGGCGATCTGCGTCCGCGACGGAACAGGGTTTAACCGAATTGAAGGAAACGAGATCTGTGACCTGGGCGGCGGCGGAATTGGCGTCGGCGGCTGTAATGTCGCCGGGGGATACCTCTACGCCTCCCCACCACCAAAAGCGGACGATTACAAGAGCTATGTCGTCGCCAATAACTACATCCATCATGTCGGGACGGACTACTTCGGGGCTACGGGAATTTCGCTCTATCTGGCGCAGGATTCGACTATAGCGCACAACCTGGTGCATGATGTCGCCTATTGCGGGATCATCGTTGCCGGCAGCCAGTATCCCCAGGTGAAATTCGCAAAAAATAATTCCATCGACTTTAACCACGTCTATAACGCCATGAAAACCACCGTCGATGGTGCCGGTCTCTACGTTACTTTCGCCAATTATGGAAATGGTACCCGAATCCGTGGCAACTTGGTACACGACACTCAATGGAATGCTTTTGGTCGAGGAACCGTCGCAAGTGGCATTCTGGACACCAAAGCCTGTCATGGCCTCTATTTGGACGGCAATAACACCGGATGCCGCTACGAGAACAATGTCGTCTATCGCAATGAGGGAGGCCCGTTGCTTTTCAATTCCCAGGACACGAATAATGTCTGGCGCGACAATTTCCTCCAGAAAAACGGCACTCCCCCGGCCGAATTTGTTGAGGTGATGCAAGCCTGGGCGGGACTGGAACCAGCCTACCGACGCTTGCTGTTGAACGAAAAGGGCGGCGCTTGTGAGTTCTACGAACTGACGGACCTTTCGATGGACCGCGCCTGGGCAGCTTGTCAGTTTGATCTCCCCGATCGTAACCGCGGTGTCATCCAGGTCGTTCGCAGGAAGGCGGGCGATGCGCAAAATATAGCGCTATCTCCGCGGGCATTGCAGTCCTCAGCTGATTATGAATGCAAAGCGTATGCGGGAAGACTGGCGCCGGCCACCAAAGCGTTTTACGAGGGCACATTCTTTGGCACCTGCGACACCAACCTGTTCACAACCTATCTCACGTCTGTAGGCAAGCTGCCAATTCTTTCCGACGTAAGGAGCATTCCCTTGTCGGTAGGACCCCGTTTGAAAGGAAAGGAATTCATGGGCAAAGGTGTCTCCCTGGATTTGGCAGCAGAACCGGGCGTGGTCTGGATCACCTACCAGAAGGCGCGAAACTGATTTCACCAAGAACAATGCATCATCACCTTATGACAGTCTCTATGAAAACCAATCCAGCTGCAGGAAATACCAAAGGCATAAGATCCAAGGTTTGCCTGAGTATTTGCGTTTGGGCCCTTGGCCTGCTTTTTATCTCTGGCTGCTCGCATCTCTCCGGTCCTGCCACCCCCCAGGCAAGAAGCGAAAAGGATCGTTGGGCGAACGCCCATCTGTTTGGCCGGAACGCCGACCTGCCGTTTTCGTTCATTTACGATGGGAAAGACTCCCAAGCCCTTCTTTCCACATGGACCAAAACCTCTGAAGTGAGAAAGCTCGACCCCGCTCGCACCGAACACACAATCACCTGGCTGGATTCCAAAACCGGCCTTAGTATCCGGTGCGTATCGGTAACCTACTCCGACTACGCGGCGCTTGAGTGGACGGTCTATCTCAAGAACACCGGCACCGCAAACACGCCGATGCTTGAGAAAATCCAGAGTCTGGACACGTCGTTTCACCAGGAGGCCAGTGATTTTGTCCTCAACGGGATTAAAGGAGACTGGACCGTGGCGGAGAGCTTCCAACCCTATCAGGTCGCGCTTGGACCCGGAGCCGTCAAGAAGTTCACGCCCAGTCAGCACCTGGGAAAATCAACCTCTGGTCCTGATGGTTGGCCCTATTGGAACCTACTCCTGCCCGAGGGACGGCTACTCATCGCCGTTGGATGGCCGGGACAGTGGGCCGCCTCCTTTATCAGGGATTCAGGCAACAGCTTGCGGGTCGTCGCGGGGCAGGATTCGACGCGTCTGTATCTCAAGCCTGGTGAAGAAATCCGCACCCCGCTGACCGCATTTCTCTTCACCGAGAACAAGGACCTCGTGGCTTCGCAAAACCTTTGGCGGCGTTGGTACATTGCGCACAACATGCCCCGCGTGAATGGGAAAACCCAGGAAGCGATCACTCAAATCCAGGTTGATGGCGGAGAAGATGACATCGCGCGAGTGCAGAAGTTTCTGGACGCTGGAATTCATCCGGACCTCTGTTGGCGCGACGCCGGCGCGGGCGGCAAGACATGGTATCCCAGCGACATGCAACCCTGGAAGGGCGAATGGGAATGGCTCAACACAGGCACTTGGGAAATCGATCCCAGGAAGTTTCCCAAAGGTTTCCGCCCCTTCAGCGATTGGGCGCACCAACACGGCATGCAGTTCCTCCTCTGGTTTGAACCGGAGCGCGTCGGCAGCATGGAAACTTGGCTCGGACGCAACCATCCCGAATGGGTTCTCCCCTGCAACGCCCAAGGCGGCATTCTTAACCTGGGCGATCCCGCCGCACTCGATTGGCTCATCAACCACATTGACGGCATGATCAAATCCCAGCGGCTCGATTGGTATCGCGAAGATATGAACGGTGAAGGCCCCATGCCCGGTTGGCGCAAAAACGATGCTCCGGATCGCCAGGGCATCCTCGAGAATTTCTATGTTCAAGGACATCTCAAGTTCTGGGATGAAATCGTGCGGCGCAACCCGGGCCTGCGTATCGATTCCTGCGCGTCGGGTGGCCGTCGCAACGACCTCGAAACCATGCGCCGGGCTGTGCCTTTGACCCGCAGCGATTTCCAGTTTCCCGACATGAAGGGAGTCGTGGAAGCAGCCCAGGCTCATACGTATGGCCTTTCGTTTTGGCTGCCGTTTTACGGAAACGGCTGCTATTTTTATGATCCGTATTCCTATCGGAGTTCCTACATGCCGCTGTTTGGAATGGGCGGACTCGACTCCGCTACAGTCGAAGCGCAGAAAAAAGCGTACCGCGAGTGCCGCAAAGTCGGCCCCTTGATGCTGGGCGACTACTACCCGCTGACCGACTATAGTCTGGCGCTGGACCAGTGGATCGCCTGGCAGTTCGACCGGCCGGAGCAGGGCGACGGCGTGGTCCAGGCGTTCCGCCGGGCGCAGGCCGAAGCGTCGACGATGACCTTCCGTCTCCGTGGCCTTGACCCGGCGGCGCAATACCAACTTACGGACTTTGATGTGACCGGCTCGACCAAGGCATCCGGCAAGCAACTGATGAGCGAAGGACTAACTGTTCAGCTTCCGAAGGCACCGGGCGCAGTGGTGATATCCTATCGCGTCGCGAAATAAATGGTTACCTTCCCGGCAAATCGAAGTCACGACCGAGCCAACGCTGACTGGCCGTCTGCGGTTTCGCCAACGGGCAGGCGGCAGAGCGTCAGCTTGGGCGGCGCTTTGCGGATCATCAATCGGCGGTACGCCGCGAGCTCTCGCCGCCGAAAAAACATTGAATTTTCGCGCAAAAAAGAAAGCCCGGTTCGGGCGCCGCACTATAATCTTCCCGTCGCAACCATCACAACAACCAACGGATTATCCATGAAATTAAAACTCCAACTGATTCAGATTGCCGTCGGGCTTGCCTTGCTGATGGCTGTGCCCGTGACCCTGTCCGCGGCTTCGCCGCCCGCGAGTGATTCCCGTGCCGCGTCTAAGTGGGCTTCGAGTCACCTGACCTCGGCCAAGTCGGCTCTGCCGTTCTCGTTTACTTGCGACAATGCGCGTTCGGCTGATTTGCTCCGTTCGTGGCAGTTTACTTCCAGCACCCGCAAACTAAGCGCAGCCAAGACGGAGCGGACGCTGATCTGGACCGATCCCAAAACCAAGCTCGTGGTTCGCTGCGTTGCCGTGGAGTATCAGGATTTTCCCGCCGTCGAGTGGACGGTGTATTTTAAGAATACCGGCACGACCCCCACGCCCATTCTGGCAAACATTCAGGCACTGGATGTAGCCTTCGAGAGGGAGCAGGATAGCGAATTTGTGCTGCACGGCACCAAAGGTGATTGGTGTACGGCGGACAGTTTCGAGCCGTTTGAGCTAGCGCTTCAACCCCGGACCAGCAAGCGTTTCGTTTGCTTCGGCGGGCGTCCCAACAACGCCGCGTTTCCGTTCTACAATTTGCAGCAGCCCGGCGGCGGCGTCTTTATCGCCATCGGTTGGCCCGGGCAATGGGCCAGTTCGTTCACGCGCGACGAGAGCCGCGGCCTCCACATCACCGCCGGCCAGGAAATCACGCATTTGTCCCTGAAACCCGGCGAGGAAATCCGCTCCCCTCTGATCGCGATGGTCTTCTGGCGCGGCAACGACATCGTGGTGTCTCAGAATCTCTGGCGCCGCTGGATGGTCGCGCACAATCTACCGCGCACAGCGGATGGCCAATTGCCGCCCACGCAGATAGTGGCGTGCAGTTCGCATCAGTACAAGGAAATGACTCAGGCCAACGAGGAGAATCAAAAGATGTTCGTGGACCGGTATCTCGAAGAAGGCATGAAGCTCGACTATTGGTGGATGGATGCCGGCTGGTATCCCTGCGATGGGGAGTGGGTGAACACCGGCACCTGGGTGCCAGACCCGGCGCGCTTCCCCAACGGCCTCCGAACTGTCAGCGACCACGCGCGCGCCAAGGGTATCAAGACGATTGTTTGGTTCGAGCCGGAACGCGTGGGCGACCCCAACTCCTGGATCGCGAAGAACCATCCCGAGTGGTTGCTCTCAAAAAAAGGACAGACGGCCAAAGCCCCGGAAGGCGGCGGCTTTGGAAGCGGCCCTGGAAGTTTGTTGAATCTTGGAAATCCCGAAGCGCTCAACTGGCTGATCAACCACGTGGACCGGACGTTGACGGAACAGGGCATTGATCTTTACCGGCAGGATTTCAACATGGACCCGCTGCCGTTCTGGGTAGGCGCGGACACGGAGGATCGTCAGGGTATGACCGAGAATCTTTACGTCCAAGGCTATCTCGCCTATTGGGACGGCCTCCGCCAGCGGCATCCGAATTTGCGGATTGATTCCTGCGCCTCGGGCGGCCGCCGCGACGATCTCGAAACACTGCGCCGGGCGGTGCCCTTGATCCGGACCGATTTTCTTTTTGAGCCGACCAGTCAGCAGAATCACCACTTTTCTTACGCCTCGTGGATTCCGTACCACGGCGCCGGCTACGTGACCGGGCAATCCGCCATTGGCCAGAACGGTCAGAAGGATGTCGAGGCTTACGGCTTCCGCGCCAACATGTCGCCCAGCCTCACGCTCTGTTACGACATGCGACTGACGAATCTGAACTACCGCCTGGCCGAGCGTCTGTTCAAGCAACTCAAAGCCGTTCAACCGAACTACCTCGGCGACTTCTATCCGCTCACGAGTTATAGCCTCTCGAACAACGTGTGGCTGGCCTGGCAATACAATCGCCCCGAAGCTGGCTCGGGCGTGGTGCAGGCCTTCCGCCGGCCGGACAGCGGCGAGCAGACCATGACCTTCAAGCTGCATGACCTCGAACCAAAGGTGCGATATGAGGTGGAGAATTTTGATGGCGGCAAGGAAGTCCGCACGGGCAAAGAGCTGATGCAGCAAGGGTTGATCGTGACGCTCAATGAGAAGGCATCGGCAGCGGTGATTGCCTATAAGAAATTGAATTGAGTTGAGTCACTGCCGCCGCTCGCGAAAAACAAGCGTATGAAGATCACCAAAGTCGAAACGATCTGGTTTCAAGCCGTGCCCGATGCGGAATGGCGAAAGCAGAATCCCCATTCACGGCAGGCGTTGCCGAATAATCTCTGGGTGCAAATCCACACGGACGATGGGTTGGTGGGCTTGGGCGAGACGTATTATCTCCCACGCGCCGTGGCGGCGGTTATCCACGATGTGCTCGCGCCGTTGCTGATCGGGCGCGATCCCCTCGACATCGAGAACCACTGGAACAACATGTTCTCGCTCGTCAATTTCTGCGGTTACGCGGGCTCGGAGATGCGGGCGATCTCGGCCGTGGACATCGCCTTGTGGGACATCGTCGGCCAGCACACCGGCCAGCCGATCTACAATCTCCTCGGTGGCCGCAACCGTGATCGCGTGCCGATCTATAACACTTGCATAAGCTCGGGCAAATACGATGACCTCGAAGCGTGGTGCGACGGTCGCGCGGGCGAACTCGCCGAGAGCTTGCTGCGCCAGGGCATCAAGGCCATGAAGCTTTGGCCATTTGACCAATTCGGCCCCACGCTCTCCGGCCCGACAAAGCTTCGCGAGCCTTACGTTGTCTGGGGAGCGAGGACGGCGGCGGGCATTCTCGGTCACTCCATAGACAATGAAGACTTGAAGCGCGGCGTCGCCATTGTTGAAGACATTCGCCGCGCGGTGGGTGGCAAGATGTCCATCGCCATCGAAGGCCACGCCCGCTGGAACCTGCCGAGTGCAACCCGGATCGCGCAGGCGCTCGAGCCGTACGACATCTATTGGCTTGAGGAAATCATGCCGCCGGACAACGTGGATGCCTACGTGCGCCTGAAATCCGCCACGAAGATTCCCATCTGCCAAAGCGAGCGGGTGTTCACCCGGTTCAATTTCCGTCCCTGGCTGGAGAAAGGTGCTTTGGACATCGTCATGCCGGATTTTTCATGGGGCGGCGGGATCACCGAAGGCCGGAAGATTTGTACCCTGGCGGACACCTATTTCCTTCCCGTGACGTCGCATGACACGATCGGGCCGGTCGCGCTCTGGGCGGCGGCGCATCTCATGTTGCACATTCCCAACGCGCTGATCATGGAAACCGTGCGCGGTTATGTGGACGGCTGGTATGACGACGTGGTGACGGATCGCATCCCGATTTCCGAGGGACAACTCTCGCTTCCCGCCAAGCCCGGACTTGGCACGCGGCTGCGTGATGATTTCAAATCGAAGACCAACGCACGCGTTGAGATCACCACTGAAGCCGACCTGCGCCGCTGGTAAACCTATGAACAACTTCGAGGTCCTTTTCTCCGGTGACTTTCTGAACGCGGAAGGGAAAGTCGCCACCGGCTACTACGGTGAAGATTTGCTCGCCACCGCGCCGCACGTGCGCTACGGATTTATCATGGATCAGTCGCCGGTGAAACTCGGCGAGGCCTACGGCGAACACCTCTACCGGATGCAATTGGAGCCGCAACACGTCGCGGCAGCGGATGGCATCGTGCTTATCCGTCCGTATGTGCGCCGCTCCGCTTTCGCCAACGGCGCGGAACGGTTGGTCGTGATTGGCCGCGCCGGCGTCGGCACCGACAAAATTGATCTCGCGGCCTGCACGGAGAATGACGTGGCGGTATTCAATGCACCGGAATCGCTCACGCATTCCACCGCGTCCGCCGCGCTGTTGCTCATGCTGGCGCTGGCCAAGCGGCTGCCGGCCCAGGAGCGGATGGCGCGGTCGGGCGACTGGCGAAATCAGGCCAGCGTTACCGGCGATGATTTGGCGGGGCAGACGCTGGGAATTATCGGACTGGGAAGAATTTCGTGGGAGTTGATCCGCCTCGTCGAACCTTTCGGGATGCGCGTACTGGCTTTCTCGCGTCACTGCGCGCCCACCGAAGCCGCCGCCCGTAACGTCACCTTGGTGGATTTGGAGACCTTGTTGGGTGAATCCGATCACGTGAGCCTTCACTGCGCGCTGAACAATTCCACGCGCGGCTTTTTCGGCGAGCGGGAGTTCAGCCTGATGAAACGCACCGCCTATTTCATCAACACCGGCCGCGGCGAGTTGGTAAAACAGGACGCCATGATCCGCGCGCTGGAAACGCACAGGATCGCCGGCGCCGGGCTTGATGTCTTCTCGCCCGAGCCTCTGGCGGCGAACGATCCGCTGACCCGACTCGACAACGTGGTGCTCACCCCTCACTGGTTGCCCACAACCTATCGCGCGGTGCGCTTGGTGGGTGAGGCGATGGCGCGTGGCATTCTCCGTGCCGCTCGCGGCGAGCCACCGGAAGACGTGGTGAACCGCGAAGTGCTCACGCGCCCCGGTTTTCAGACTAAGCTGGCGCGATTTGCTTCAAATCGTAGCCGCTGAATCTACCTTTTTCAGTGAAGTTTTGATGGTTTTCACCATCCGCGTTGACCTGATTTGGGCGCGGGTTTACTGGTGGTGGGACAATCTCTTGTTGGTGGACTCGATATGTATATGTTTATAGTGCATCGAAAAACACGCCCTTGGAAGGTGTTCACTAACACGCGATCATCATGCTGACCATCGTCAGCGGAAGCTTCACGGCGCACGCGCTCAACATCGTTTCGGCCCGACGGAGCTGGGTGGATCATTCCAAAGTGACCGTGACATTCTCCGAGGTCGTCAGCCCCGCGTCCGCAACGGCCCCGGAATATTATTCCGTCGAACGCGCTACTGTTCTCAGCGCGCAGCTCGGTGCGACCAGCTCCAACGTCGTGCTGACCGTGAGTTCCATAGATCTTGGCCCAGCTCCGACGTTGGCGGTGAACGGCGTTCAGAACCTGGCGCTCAGCCAAACCTTGATCAATGCGAGCGCCACCGTGAGTCTCGCCGCGGTGCTAAAAGAGCAGCAAGCCCTCTTCGACAAGCTGCTGCCGCATCTGCCGAAACGCCAGAAATAGCAGAACAGGAAACACACCCTCACCCTCGCCTGAAATTATGAAACCCACCCTCACACTCCCCACCACTTTCTTGGTGCTGCTCATTGGATTGGCCGGTTGCAATCAGACAAATAAATCTGAGCGGCGTCCGTCCGATGACAAGGCATCCTCGGCGGCAGATGCTGAAGCCAGCCAAGCTTGGGCGAAATCATTCTGGAACGCAGCAGACCCTGCCCGTTGGCCGATTTCTTTCTCGCTGGAGGGAAAGCCTTCCCGCGATTTTCTCGCCGGGTGGAGCACTCTGCCCGCCGAGCACCGTGCCGACGACGGCAAGGAGACCACGGTTTTGCGTCGTCGCGATCCGGCAACAGGTCTGGAGTTGCGGGTGGAAATCATCACATACCAGAACTGGCCGGTGGTCGAATGGACGGCTTTTCTTCAAAACAACGGAGGAGGGAACTCCCCCGAACTGCGCGGGTTGCAGACGGCGGACGTTTTTTTCGAAGGCTCCGAGTTCACTCTGCACGGGATCGAGGGCGACAGTTGCAGTGCCAATAGCTTTGCCCCCTACGAATGGCAAGCCAAGCCGGGCATGACCCGGATTTTCAGTCCGGGACCCAGTGGCAAATCGACCCACGGGCGCGACGGTTGGCCTTATTTCAACTTGGCCGGCCCCGGCAATGAAGGCCGGATCTTGGTCCTGGGCTGGCCCGGGAATTGGTCGGCCACTTTCAGCGCGGAGAACGGCGGTATGCGTTGGCAGGCGGGCCAGGAAAGGTCGGAGTTCCGGCTCAAGCCCGGCGAGAAGGTGCGGTTTCCGTCGGCGACTATGCTGTTCTGGAAGGGTGGGGATTGGGAAATCGCGCAGAACCTATGGCGCCGGTGGTATCGGGAGGAGGTCATGCCCCATCCCGAGGGCGGCCGGCAAGGGCCGCTCTGGAATGAGCAGACACTGCTCCTCGAATCGGAAAATCCCCGGCTCCAGAGGCTCCTTGATGCGGGAATCAAGCCCGACATTTGCTGGATGGATGCAGGCGACGGTTGGTGGGTCAAACCCGAGCCCCTGCCATTCGCCAAAACACCACTGGCTTCACTAGTCTTCCTCAACACCACTGGCTTCTGGGAGCCGGATCCTGTGAAATTTCCCAAGGGCTTTGCTCCCTTCGGAGACTGGGCTCGGCAGCATGGTATGAAGACAGTCCTCTGGTTCGAGCCGGAGCGCATTGGCTACACCAACTCCGCGCCCGGGGCCTATGATCGGCCGGTGTTGGCCACTGAACACCCCAAGTGGTTGTTGCATGGCACAGAGTGTGGATCCTACTTCAACCTCGGCGATCCCGCGGCCGTGTCGTGGCTCGAAGACCATCTTTCCACGATAATCGAGCGGCAGAAACTCGATTGGTATCGCGAGGACTTCAACGGACCGGGACCCTACGAAGTGTGGCGCAAGAACGACGAGGTTGAGAAGGGTGAAATCGGATTGCCGCGGGCCGGCCTGACTGAGAATTTCTATATTCAGGGCCATCTCGCGCTGTGGGATACCCTGCGGGCGCGCAAGCCGGGACTGCTCATCGACTCGTGCGCTTCGGGGGGCAGGCGCAACGACTTGGAATCCATGCGCCGCGCCGTGCCCCTGCTGCGCTCCGATTATGAAATGACCACAGATGCCGATAAATTCGAGGGCTTCCAAGGGCAGACCTACGGGCTCTCCTTCTGGTTGCCGTTTTTTGGCGGGCTTTCGCGCTTTCAGGAGCCTTACGAATACCGGAGTCTTATCATGCCGGGTTTTGGCATGCATGCCGCATCGCTGCCTGTGGCCAAGAAAGCCTACGACGAATTCCGAACCGTGGCGCCGCACATGATCGAGGGCGACTACTATCCGCTCACGCCCTATAACCGGGCCACGGACCAATGGATCGCGTGGCAGTTTCACACGCCGGAAAACGGCGGCGGTGTGATCCAGGCCTTCCGCCGTTCCGAAGCCGCGAATGAAACGCTCACCGTAAAACTCCGCGGCCTTGATGCCAACGCGACCTACGAAATCGAAAACCTCGATGGCGGCAAGGAAACGCGCACGGGCGCGGAACTCATGCGCGGCCTCGACATCACCTTGCGCGAGAAACCCGCCGCCGCAGTGCTCGTGCTGAAAGTCGTCAAGTGAATCAACTCATGAAATATACCCTCACCTGAAAGGAAAATTGTGAAACGTTCCCTCACCCTCCTCGCCGCCCTGCTGCTCGAGTCGCTGCCGCTGTGGGACGAGACCGTCCTGCTGCTGAAGGCCACAGAACTGCCCGTGCTTTCGAACGTTCGGGACTCCATCCAGATTGATCAATTGCGAATAGAACCATGAATCACAACCTCAAGATTCTGATGGCGCGTGGAATTCTCCACGCCGCTCGCAGTGAACCACCGGGCGGACGTGGTGAACTCCGAAGTGATCGCGCGCGCCGGTTTTCAAGCCAAGCTGGCGCGATTCGTTTCAATCATCGCCCTTAAATCTATTGTTTTCGGCAAAGTCTTGACAGTTTTGTCGAAACCCGTTGACCAGAGTGAAGTGGCAACCTAATAGTTTTCCATAGTCCGAATTTCTACCATCTTATGCACAAAATCACCAACCATGCCTGCCGGGGAGGAACTTTCAGGTGGTTTTCAAGGTGGCTTGCGGGCCTCGCGATGTTGGGTGCGCTTCTCCCGACTGAGGCCATGACGGTTACCGCCGTGCGGCGCGGTTGGGTGGATCACACCAAGGTGACAGTAACATTCTCGGAAGCGGTTAGCCCGACGTCTGCAACGGTGGCGGGTAACTATTTCGTTGAGCGGGCGAGCGTCCTTAGCGCGCAGATGGGGGCGACGAGTTCGAATGTCGTGCTGACGACGAGCGCAATTGATCTTGGCCCATCTCCGACGTTGGTCGTAAACGGTGTTCAGAATCTGGCGCTCAACCAGACTTTGTTCAACGCGAACGTCACCGTGAGTCTCGCCGCGTTTTTACCAGTGGAAATGGGGACGACCGCAAGCGGATTTCAGGATGACTTCAACGCGCCCACGCGCGATACCAATTGGGTGGCTATTGGTCCCGATGTTTACGCTCAGGCCGGCGGTTTTCTGAATCTATGCGCAGGGAGCGGCGATCCGAATCATCTAATTTACGTCAACCCGGCCTACAACGGCTCGACCCAGGAGGTGCTCGCGCGAATCAAGATGGCCAATGTGAGTTTACAGGCGGATGCCTTCGCGGGGATCGCCCTCGGCGTGCCGGCCAACAGTTGGAGTTTGCCGGTGCGCGGTGGGTTGAATATGAGTCTCTACAACGCCGGGGCTTACGGTGGGCCGGGACAACGCCACTTCCGATTCCTCAGCGATTACACGGAGTTCGGTCCTTCGCTGAACACGGCATGGACAACGAACGTGTGGTACTGGCTGCGCCTGCTACAATCGCCCAACGCCAGCGGCCCGGACGCGTTCGCGAAAGTCTGGCTCGCTGACGGCGACACGCCCGAGCCGACCACCTGGCAGGTGAGCTGGGATTTTTCTCCCGCTCGTTCGGGCTACGCCGGATTTCGCGCGGGAATTCTCGGCGCGGGAATCATTTCGGACTGTCAGGTTGATTATGTGTTGATCAAGGCCAGTGGGCTTCCAGTCATCACCCCAATGCCGGCAGCGTTTCTGGATGATCCGTCGGTGAAGCTGCTCGCCATCGCCCTTCAGGGAAGTAACGCGGTAGTGTCGTGGCCGGGCGCGGCGGGCGCGGCACAACTTCAGCAAAGCAGCAATCTTGCGCTGTGGGCGGTTTCGCCGCACGGGGTCAGTTCCAATGCCAGCCAGTTCGCCGCCACCGTGCCGCTCACGAATCCCGCCACCTACTTCCGCACCGCGCCGTTGCCCGCTACGCCGGCACCAGCGGCGGGATTTGCCTTCAATTTCGGCACCACCTCAGCCAGCTCGATCACCAATTCCTGGCCGGTTGGCGAAGTCGTGACGGTTTTGGATTCAAATCGCACCCAGCGGGTTCGCACCTACACGAAACCGGGCGACGGTTTCAAGTTCCAGGTTGATTCCGTCGAGTTCGCCGATTATCCGGCACGCGAATGGAAGCTGTGGTTTGAGAACCCGCCCGTCGCGGCGGAGTTTTTCCAGAATGATTTTGGCCTGACCAACCCACCCACGACGGTGACGTTTTCCGAACACGCCTACAACGTGCCGGCTTCGGGCAATCCGGCGACACGGATCATCACGGAATATTCGGACCGTGGCCTGTTCTTCGACGCCGCGACGCCGGTTTACTGGGACAATGCGCTTTCGGGAAATGTCTCCGGCGGCCAGGTGCTCAATTACCAACCGTTTGGCGGAGGATTCACCCAGCCGGCGCTGCCGATTTATTTCACGCGGCCGCAAACAAACGCGGCCTTCGCGCTCGTGGTGGATGGCGGCGCAACTTCGGCTCTGTTCGAGGCGCTGCGGAACGGCGTGGTCGTGAGTTCTGCGACGGCGATGGTCGGCGTCGCCAATTCCAACAACTTCTATGGCTTTCGCAATGTCAGCAGCGGCTTCGACTGCATTCGGATCTCGCCCAATGTGCAGCCGGCCTACCTGCGCGTGGACCAAGTTCAACACGACATCGTGACGAACACGACGATCTCCGTAGACTTGAACGGCAAGGGGCTGCTCGACCCGACGCCGACGACGTACTCCGGCGGCGGGCCGGCGGGCGGTAATTTGTGGAACGGTACATTGATCAACTACACGTCGCCGAACAGCCCATCGCCGAGCAGTGGATTCGTCGCGGGCAACGGAGCCGCGTCGTCCCTCAACCTGCTATTCAGCGGATTCAGTGGCGCGGACCGCTCGACCTCGGGTAATTACGGAGTTCATAATTTGTTTGAGGACTACGTTTCGATGTCGAGCGGCACGGCGACGTTGACCCTGCGCGGATTGACAGCGGGCGCGACTTACGAACTCTTCTTGCTCGCTTCCAATGATGGCAGCACGGCCGGTGGCGTATTCAGCGTGAACGGTAGCGCAACCAAGACGGCCACGGCTGGTTCCGGCACACCGTTCGCCGCAGGACGTGACTTCGTTCACTTCACCAGTCAGGCCAATGCCAACGGGCAACTGGTGGTTTCGGCGACCGGCGAGCAAAGCGGCACCTCGGTCGTGAACGGATTCCAAGTCGTCGGGCCCACGATTCCACTTCCCAGTAGTGAAATTCTTTCGAACGTGTGGGCCGGCGAGATTGCGCTGGGCCGCGATAACAGTGGCGAGTTCACGCTTCACTACGCGGACGGCAGCACGGCGATCATCACGGACTTCCAGCCGCGCACGGCAACGCTACTGCCAAACTCCACCATGAACTTCGCTCCCGTGGGCGGAAGATCGTCCGACGGCGTGATGCCCTTCTTCAACATCGCCAAGCCCGGCGGCGGTGGACTGATCGTGGCCGTGGGCTGGACCGGGCAATGGAAGGCCTCCTTCGTCCGCGATTCGGGCACGAACCTCACGGTGCGCATTGGGATGGAGGACTTCAATCTGCGCCTCGACGCTGGCGAGCGCATCCGCACGCCCGCGGTGCTCACGCTGAGTTACGAAGGCGATTGGCTGGAGGGGCAGCGACAATTGCGGCGACTGTTGCTCGAGCATTATTCACCGCGCCCGAACGGTCTGCCGATTGACCTCCCGATCGCCGCATCCGGCGCGACCCTCGGCTTCAACAACGTCACCGTGACGAATCAAATTCAGGCGATCACCAACATCATCCAGAAACAACTGCCGGTGGACACGTACTGGATTGATGCGGGGTGGGAAATCGGCGGTTTCGCCACGGGTCAGGGCAACAACATCCCCGATCCGGCTCGTTTCCCGAATGGCCTCGCGCCGGTGAGCCAGTGTGCGCATACGAACGGCCTGCGCTTCCTGCTTTGGTTCGAGCCGGAGCGCGTGATGCCGAACACCTGGCTGCGGACGAATCATGCCGATTGGTTGCTCACTCCGAGCGGCATGCCGCCGGAATATGCCTACCAACAAAACGATGGCTGGCGGATGTTGAACCTCGGCAA
The DNA here is from genome assembly GCA_945882065.1 of Akkermansia muciniphila. Lineage (GTDB taxonomy): Bacteria > Verrucomicrobiota > Verrucomicrobiia > Limisphaerales > JADLHS01 > JADLHS01. Next base: position 8,510 of record CAMCWI010000005.1, on the reverse strand, counting down.
TCCCACTGCGTTGAACTGGGCCAAGACCAACTTCTCCGCGATCATCACCAACTGGGGAATTGATATTTACCGGCACGATTTCAACATGCACCCGCTCTGGTATTGGCGAACCGGCGAGGCAGCGGATCGCAAAGGCATGAATGAAATTCGCTACGTGATGGGCCTCTACGAGTACTTCGACACGCTCCAGCAAAATCATCCCGGCCTGCTGATGGACAATTCCGCCAGCGGCGGGCGACGGCTCGATTTCGAGATGTATCGTCGTCTCGTGCCACTGCTGCGCACGGATTATCTCTGGGAAGTGGTGGGCGCACAGGCGATGACGCACGCACTATCGCATTGGCTACCTATGATCGGTCAGGGTGGCGTCAGCACCGCCAACAATGATTTCCGCAGCGGCATGGGGAGTTGGGGCACTTACGCTTTCGATTATTACACACCGGGCGCGGCCTTCTGGACTCCGCTCAAAAACCAGCTCGCCAATTTTGCCTCGCTGAATCATTTGTTCTCCGGCGATTTCTATCCGCTCACGCCTTATTCAACCAACAACGTTGATTGGATCGCGTGGCAGTTCCACCGCGCCGACCTCAACGAAGGAATCGTCCAAGCTTTCCGCCGCGCGAGCAATCTCACGCCGAGCATCGGCCTGCGGCTGCAAGGTCTCCAATCGGGAGCGACCTATCAGGTGATCAATTTCGAGTTAGCCACCACCAACACCGCGACTGGCCGGCAGCTAATGAATGACGGGGTGGTAGTAAGAGTGGCCACGCCACCGGAAGCAACGACCGTCAAATATCGACGGCTTTCGCCTTAGAGAGCCGCCGACAGTGGTTCCATGTCGGGCATTGCCAACAAGCGGTCGTTCATTACGTTTGGTGTTTCCCGCCATTGACTCTGACCGAATTCCGAAGAGGGATACCGCGACGCACGGAGTGTGCGTTCTCGGCCACGGTAACGTGGCATGAAGAGCGTTTGAAAACATCCTGTGACTTGGTTGGCGTAGGTCGCTGCGCCCGAGGACGAGCTCACTCTGCGGCGGTGCGCATCTCCGTTGTAGGCGGCTTGCTATTTCGGAGTTCGAGTTCAGACCGGTAAAGATTCAAGAAAACCGTCGCACTTTCCCCAAATATCAGAAGCATGGCCTTCCCGTTCCAGTATTATCAGCGCGGAAACCTTGATCGTGAGAAGTATGAACAAACCGATGTCAATGTTCGCCACGCAACCGAACAGAGCGAGAAAACACGAAGCCTTCATCCTGCTCGGTGCGCCCGGTTGCGGCAAAGGCACCCAAGGCCGGGCCCTCGGTGCCCTTCCGGGTTTTTTTCACTGCGCTTGCGGCGAGGTGTTCCGGTCCATCACTCCCACCAGTCCGCTCGGCCAAATGGTCGCCAGTTTTTCCAGCCGGGGCGAGCTGGTGCCGGATGAAATCACAATCAAACTCTGGCAAAGCTACCTCGACAACTGCGTGCAGAGCGCAGCGTATCAACCAGGAAAGGACATGCTGCTGTTGGATGGCATTCCACGCAATCTGGCTCAGGCGTCGTTACTCAGCGACATCATCCAAGTCAGAGGTGTCTTTCATCTCCGATGCGACCAAACAGTAGAGCTTGTTGAGCGCCTCCGTCGCCGAGCCCTGCGAGAGAACCGGCTGGACGATGCCAAAGACGACGTAATCATGCGTCGGCTGGAAGTTTTTGAACGGACGTCCCAACCCCTGTTAAACTTCTACCCGCCTGATTTGGTTCGCACCGTCGTTGCCGACCATCCGCCAGCCGCAGTCCTGCACGAAATACTTGGACACATCCACAACCTGACATGAATAAAGAATCAATCCCGGAATCTCCTGACACCGAACGTGATCCGGAACGTTCCATCGAATTTGAATTTGTCCGCGCCACCGAGAACGCGGCCCTGAATGCAATCCACTGGGTCGGGCGCGGTGATAAGGAACAAGCTGATGCTGCCGCTTGTGACGCCATTCGCGGCACCTTTGATCAAGTCAACCTCTGTGGCGAGGTGGTCAGCGGGGAGGGTGAAAAGGATGATGCCCCGGGAATTTTCCAGGGCGAGCGACTGGGCAACTGGAAGCCAGGCTCAACTTGTTTCGACATTGCGCTTGACCCCATTGACGGCACCCGAAATGTCGCCCGCGGCATGGCCAATTCTATTTCGGTCATTGGCGCCGCACAGGCGGTTGAGGGTGAAGGAATGCGCATGCTGGCTCTGCCCTCATATTACTCCCACAAACTGGCCTATGGACGCCAGGTGGCGCAGGCCATGGGAAAATTCAGTACGTCAGAAAACTGGCTTGACCGACCACTGGCTGAGACGTTGAATTTCGTCGGCGGTGCATTGGATAAGCGGGTGCGGGATTTGGTAGTCCTGATTTTGGATCGTGATCGCAATGAAGCTTTTGTCAATCAGGTTCGCGAGGCGGGAGCGACGCTACGCATGATTTCCGACGGAGATATTGCGGCAGCGGTTGCGCCGGCACTGCCTGATTCGGGAGTAGATCTCTACGTGGGCATTGGCGGAACACCGGAAGGCATTTTAGCCGCGACAGCTTTGCGGGCACTGGGAGGTGAGATCCAAATGCGGATGTGGTTTCGCAGCGTGACGGAGCGGCAAAAACTGGGAGGCGGTCTCCCCGATGCGCAATTGACCAAGGTTTATTGCACGCAAGAAATCGTGCCGGGGGATAGTGCCATCTTTTGCGCCACGGGCATCTCCGACAGCCCATTGGTGCCCGGGGTGAAATTGCTGGGCAAGACGGCGATTACCCACTCGCTTTTGATGCGCGCAAAAAGCCGAACCGTGCGTTACATTCGCGCCGTCCACGATCTCGAAAACAAGACTATTCACCTACGTTCCGGTCAGCGGGACTGCCTGATCTGAAAGCCAGGCCGCCCCGCCTCCTCGCTATACATTCCTTTTGCGGCGAGGGGAATTCAGATCACAAACAATCGTGGCGTTCGTCGCCAGCAGTCCCCAAAAATCTTCAACCCCGTAGCCGCAATCCAAACATCGTGAAATGCATCGGCATAGACTTGGGCACGACCTTCATCAAGGGCGCGGTGCTGGAACTTGACAACTGGAGCATCCGCCACGTTGAGCGTTCTCCTTTCCCCGAACCGATCCCCGGACTCCGAACTTCTTTTCGCGAATTCGATCCGGCACAAATCGTCACAGCCACACGCGCGTTACTCGAACGATTGCTGCGTCACGCGCCGGATGCCGAAGGCATCGTCTGTTGCAGCCAGCTTCACGGGCTGGTGTTCAGCACCGACGATGGCCGCGCCGTCTCGAACTTCATCAGTTGGCAAGACCAACGCGCCTTGGAGAAATCTCCCGCGGGCGGCGGCACGTATTTCGATGAAGTGAACCACCGTCTCACGCCCGAGGAACGTCGGGACCTCGGGAATGAACCGCGCCCGGGCGTGCCGCTGTGTTTCCTGCACTGGCTCGCCCAAAACGGCAATTTACCGGCACAGCCTGTCCTGGCGGCGGACTTGCCGGGATTTGTGGTAGCGAACTTGTGCGGTTGTGCTCCCACCACCGATGTGACGCGCGCCGCTGCCCACGGCGCACTCAATGTCCAGACGTCCACGTGGCACCAACCCGTTATCAAAAAGTTCGAACTTAACGGAGTGCGCTGGCCGGAGATCGTTGCGCAGGGCGCCGTCGTTGGCCGCTTTCGGTTCGGTCAACGCGATATTCCGGTTCACGCGCCGGTCGGCGACTACCATTGCTCGCAGATTGGGGCGCTGCTGCAAGAAGGTGAATTGTCCGTCAACATTTCCACCGGCTCGGCGGTCATCCAACTGGCGCGCGGATACGAAGCGGGTGATTTCCAGACACGCCCTTGGTTTGATGGACGCTACCTCAAGACCATCACGCACATTCCCGGCGGCCGGGCGTTGAATGCCCTGATTCGCCTGCTGACTGAACTGGCCGAATCGCAAGGTTTACCGCTGAAGGACCCGTGGGATTATATCCAGGCGGAAGCTGCGAAGATCCTCACCACGGACCTGCGGGTGGACCCGGCGTTTTATTTCAGCGCGATGGGCGACCATGGCAGCCTCCAAGGCATGCGCGAAGAAAACCTGACCGTGGGCCATCTCTTTCACGCGGCGTTCGCCGGCATGGCGGACAATTACGCCCGGTGCGCCGCCCGCATCGCGCCAAGCCGGGACTGGACGCGGCTGGTGTTCTCCGGCGGCGTCGCGTTGAAATCAGCCTTGTTGCGTCGTTTCATCTGCGACCGATTGGGATCGTCACATCGCCTAGCGGCTTCGGAGGAAGACACGATGCTGGGTCTGCTGCTTCTGGCTCGGACGTTCAGTGGCCGATGCCGCTCGGTTGCGGAGGCGATTGCCCGCGGGCGCGAACATTTTCAGGTAGTAGCCTGAAGGAATTCCTCAGGGGGCGATGCGAATAGTACTACGCTGCTGCAACCACTCAATATCCACGCTGTTTGGGGACAGAAGATACGATGAAACCTGCGTCGGTCCAGCGGGCGTGGCGGTGATGGGGTCGCGCCATTTGTGAATCTCGGCGTGTCCGTCCGCGAAGGAAACGCCGCAGGCGTTGTTGTGACGGCTCGCAGGAATGTTGGCCCACCTTGCCGATGCCCCGGTGTCAATCATGTCCACGCCAAACGCTCCGTCGTCAATGCTGTCCTCGCGTTCGTCAATGAAGGTGAATGTCTCGGTAGGCTTGGTGATTTCCGCGAGTTTGCGGAAATTCTTAAATTGGGTATCGGGCGCGTAAATCCAGCTTTGAGGGCAATTCAGTTTCTGGTTGATGGCATAACTCCTCACGCGCGCCAGGATTGCGCCACCCAGATTCGCCGTACTCTGGTCCGCCGGACATTTGTAAACCGTGACGGTGTTCAGGTAGGGATACAATTTACCCAACGGAAACATGAGGTTCAGCACGTTCGTGTTGGCGCGCACGTTGGGTGCGCCAAGCGCCATCCAGCCCTGCACCCAACCGCCGGGATCGCTCAGCCACCCACAAGGTACGATCTGGTCGTTGTTGTCGCCCGCATACATGATCCAGCCGAGATTGAGCTGGCGGAGATTGTTGGCGCACTGCGTTCTTTGCGCTGCTATTTTTGCCTTTGAAAGCGCTGGCAGCAGCATCGCCGCTAGGATGGCGATGATCGCAATCACGACCAGCAGTTCGATGAGGGTGAATGCCGCGGTTGCGGGGCGGCCGGGGCGCGACCTGTTCCGCTTGAGGTTTTCCATAATGAACATTGTACCTGATTGCAGAGTGAGTTCTGGTTTCATGGCAATTGCCGGTAGGTGATCAACTGCGAGCCAGGTTGATCGGTGATGGTTACGTCCAATCCTTCGGCCAATTTCTTGCCGGTTGTGGTGAGAGTTTTGCCGGTGTCTTCGATGCGGACTTCGTAGCGCGACCGGGCGTCGAGTCCCCACAGCTTCAAGCGCGCCTGCTGGCGGATGCACTGGGAACGACGAAACGCTATCACCGCCCCTTGACGGAGGTCCTCACGGTGACACTGGTAAGCCATCCAATCTTCCGCCGCCGAGCTGTAGGGCGTGAGCGGGTAAAAGTCACCGTAGAACAAATGCCGGATGCGCTTGTATTCCGCCGCCAACCGCCGGGCAGCTTCCCACGGGAACGGTTCGGTGACCATGAAGCCTTCGCGCACCACCTTGTCCACCGTTGTGCGCGGCGCTTTCTTCAGTTCGTAACCTTCCTTCTGCTTCACGGGATAGGCGAGCGGCCAGTCCTGGGTGATCGTGGGTTGATAGGGATTCCAGGCGATGACCAGCCCGTTGTTCATGGAACTGCGGAACGAGTAAGGTTCGGGATACCCGCTGCCCGTCGCAGCGGACGCCAGCCAAAGATTCGCGCCGTAGTTCTTGGATTGTTCCCCATCCGGCTCGAAGCCCGGATGATTCCAATCCGAGCGCCAGAGATAGAGGCACCGCGACATCGCTTCGATATCAATGCGCGTCGCGCCGCCGCCGCACAGGTCAATGATCAGGCCGGGATGCCGCTTGAGTAATTCGTCCCAGAACTTGTAAAGCCCTTCGATGTAGCGAATCTCCGTCATGCCCTGCCGGTCCGGAGCGTCTGAGTCGCGCCACCATTGCAGTGGTTGTTTTTGCGGGCGGGGGCAGTCAGCCCCCATGGGACCGTCCATTCGGTAGATCTTAATCCCTTCCTTCGCAATCATCGCGGAGGTGTGATCCAGCAGGAACTGCAAGGCATTCCGATCCCCAAGATTGAGCAGGTCTATTCCTGCGGGATGGTTCTTCAAGCGGAGAAACATCTCCGGAAAGGCTTTTTCCATCCACGAGCCACCGCCTTGGAATTCCGGCGCAAACCAGGCGAGGAGTCCCATGTTGAGTTTTCGGAGGTCCTCGGAGAGCGGCTTGAGCCCCTTGGGAAAACGCTTCGGATCGGGCGGTGCGAGATGGGAGTTCGGCACGCTTTGTTCAAACCAGCCGACGTCCATCCACAAATACTCCACGCCGAGTGGCGCGAACTGTTTGGCGTAATCGAGCTGGTTCTGTTCGGTGGCCTTGAACGCCTCGTGGTACAAAGCCGCCGCGCTGGCGGCGAAAGGCATGGCGAGTGGCTGGCCCTCCTTTTGCGGATGGTAGTGGGCGAGGATCATCCGCCGCAGCAGGTTTTGGCCGTAATAGCGATGGCCTTGCCAAAACAGCAACATGATCTTCGGACTCCGGATTTCTTCACCGGGGTAAAGTTTGAGGTGCGTCAACTCCATCCCGGCTCGTAGATTCAAAGACTTCGCGTCCCGATTGAAATCCGCCTGCCATTGCCCCGTCCACCCGATGCTGGCAATCACGCCGCGATTCTGCGGAAACTCCACGTTGAAGAATGGCAAACTGTCGCCCCAGGAAGATCGCCCGTTCGTGGCCGTGAATCGCAGTTTGGAATCCGGCGCCAAGACGCGGCTAAGCGGACGAAAATCCTCCTTTCGCGCGACAATGCCTTCGCCGACTCCGAGCGCGTGATGCAGCGTGAATTCGTTGCGCTCATCGGTCAGACTGGTGTCGAGGGCCTGGATGTTGGAAAGGATCGGGGTTTCGCGGCCGGAGGTATTCTTGAATTTCAGGACCCATTCCACCGCCGGATAGTCCTGAAAAACGATGGCTTCACAACGAACCTCAAGCCCCGACTTCGGGTCGGTGTACGTCAGAACGTGTTGGTTTTGAGATGGGTTCAATCGCCGCTTGGTGGCCGCAAACTTCCAACTGGAAAGGAACTCACTTGAAGATTTGCCATCATAATCAAACGAAAACGGGGCCGCCCCGGACTTGAACAGGTTTTGTTTGAGCCATTGCTCAAACCCCGCGCGCCACTCGGCTTGGGAGGGGGATAGCGTGGCGGTATTCAAATCGGGGATCGCCAGGTCTTTCGCCGCCTTGCACGATGATGTGATCTCTGCGGCGAGACAGCTTCCCGCAAAGAGCATGACCGCCAAGCTACTGAAAAATGTCAAACCGTTCGCCGGTCCCGGAACAATCCTGACCGACTTGATTGGCGGTGCTTTCATAAAGAAGTAAGTTTGTTTCAATTAGTTAATCCAAATGAATGGCAATGATGGCGATCACGACGAGCAGTTCGATAAGGGTGAATGCCGCGGTTGCGGGGCAGCCCTGGCGCGACCTGTTACGCTTGATGTTTTCCATGATGAACGTCGTGCCCGGTTGCGGGGTGAGTTTTGGTTTCATAGCAACTGCCGGTAGGTGATCAACTGGGAGACATGTTGATCGGTGATGGTTACGTCCAATCCTTCGGCCAGAGCCGTTCTCACGGCCAGTAGAAACCATAGGCTCCGCCGAAGAACTGCTTGGCCTTCTCCAGTCCTGTCACCGCATTCGTGTATTGTCTCCAGCTCATGCCCTCGGCGTGTCCGTCCATGAAGGTGAGATTGCCAATCTCCCCGTGAAACTTGGTTCCAAGATGGTCTGTGCTTTCGGGATTGTCGGGTAGAAAGAGGGTCATGCTGTTGTCGAAATTCGCGTTGTCGGGTTCAAAGACCAGTAAAGTTCCCGATGCTGAGCTACGGAGCGCGTCCGCTTTTAAGTCCAAGGTCTGAGACTTGGGGCCATTGATAGACATCGCGGCCTGGCCGTTTATCGTGTAGCTCCACAGGGGATACGAAAGCGGTGGCGTGGTGATGTTGAACCCCCAAAACCTTCCGTTAGGCTGGCCGTTGAGCAACGGTTTCCTCATGGTGTAGGTTGGACACCGAAAAACCCCGTCGGACTTGCCCACATAGTCCCACAACAAGCCCGTGGTCAGGTCCGCCTGTTTTTCGGATCCCTGAATGCGCCGGTCGGCGGGAAAGGCATATCCGGGATCGTGAAACTGCCAGCCCCAGCCAGGAATATAATTCTTGTTATCATTGGCGTACATCATGAACCCAAGGCCTATTTGCTTCAGGTTGCTGCGGCAGCCGATGGATTGGGCCTTGCTCTTGGCCTTGCTCAAGGCCGGCAGCA
>CAMCWI010000004.1 GCA_945882065.1 Akkermansia muciniphila | reverse complement strand
CGGTTTCTTTTGCAGGAAGGAAAATTTGCTGAACTCAGCGCCCGCGATGCCAGTCTGTACGGTTCGCTGTCAAAACTCAGCATGGAGGAGCGAGAAGCGTTGATCGAATACTTGCAGTCTCAATTACCGCTTAAAGAGTTTGAATCGGCTGCCTAATTTAACGTTGGTTCTGGATTCAAGAATCCAAGCATTGCCGTACGGTCTTGGCAAGTATTCGGGGATGAAACGGTTTCGGCAAAAAGTTCGCGTTGGAATCCATCTTCACTTCGCCGCCAAATATCTCCGGGCTGTAACCGCTCGTATAAACCACCTTCATGTCCGGCGACTCGGTGTGGATATGACACGCGAGATCCCAACCCGTCATCCCTTCCGGCATCATCATGTCCGTCAATAACAGATCGGGCTTCACGTCGGTGTTCGCCCAGACACGCAACGCGTCTTTGCCATGCGTGGCTTCGATAACTTTGTAGCCGTAGGTGCGCAGAACTTTCGTGACCAGTTCGCGAAGCGCAGGTTCATCTTCCACCACCATGATGAGTTCATTACCACCGCGCACCACATCGGGATTGGTGTTGAATTCAGTGTTATGACTGGCTTGCTCCACAGCGGGGATAAACACTTTGAAAGTCGTGCCCACGCCCATTTGACTCGCCACTTCAACCCAGCCGCGATGCTGCTTCACGATGCCGTACACCGTGGCAAGGCCGAGTCCCGTTCCTTTGCCAACACCTTTGGTTGTAAAAAACGGCTCGAAGATGCGCTCTATCGTTTGCGTGTCCATGCCTGTGCCGGAATCGCTGACCTGAAGGCAAACGAATTGTCCCGCGCTCGCCTGTGGACGACACTGGAGGTAAGTAGCATCAATGTCGCAACTGAATGTGCTGACGATGAGCTCGCCGCCTTTGGGCATGGCATCGCGCGCGTTGACCGCCAGATTCACCAGAACCTGTTCCAACATTCCCGCGTCAGCCATCACGGACGGAATCTCCGAGGTCGCGCGGATGTTGAGACGGATATTTTCGCCAAGTATGGGACGCAACAGACCGGTGACATTGTGGACAACTTTGTTCATGTCCACGGCTTTGGGCTGCGCCACTTGTTTACGACTGAACGTGAGCAACTGGCTCGTCAAACCGGCAGCGCGCTGCGAAGCGGCGATGATTTTTTCCAATGCCTCTCTGCTGACACCGTTCTCAGGTTGCATGGCGAGCAGCAATTGCGTGTAACCCTGGATCACAGTGAGCAGATTGTTAAAATCATGCGCGACGCCCGCCGCGAGCTGGCCGATGGCGTCCATCTTTTGCGATTGCCGCAACTGCCCCTCCAGATTGACGCGCTCGGAAATATCTTCCGTCATCAGCAGCACGCACGGGTCGTTGCCGAGTTGGAAACTTTCCGCCGATAACAACGCGTGCCGGGTCTTGTCGCTCCCACCGGAAATGCGGCACTCCCAGTTGCTCATGGGCTGCCCATCCGAAAGCAATTGCTCGATGCGGGCGCGCGTCTCAGGCACGGACCAGAGCGGGATGCTGAACAGAACGGTGCTGATCAGCTTTTGCCGTTCGACTCCGGCGAGTTCCGCGAAGCGATCATTCACATCCACGAAGATTCGACTGCCCCGCGCCAGAATCGCCTGCGGCACCGGACTCGTCTTGAACGCTTTGGAGAACCGCTCCTCCGAAGATTTCAACTTCTCCTGCATCACGGTGCGTTCGTCCGTCTCGCGGCGCAGTGTTTCGTAGGCGACCACCAACTTGTCGCGCAGCGCATCGGACTCCTCTTTGGCACGCTTGTGATTGCCCACTTCCAAATGCAACTGTTGGTTCGTCCCGAACAATTCCCGCGTGCGATCCGCCACTCGCTTCCCAAGGTCTGCTTGGGCTTCACGTAACGCCGTGTCGCGCGCCTCAATTTTCGTGAGCATGCTGTTGAATCCGTCTGTCAATTCACCCAACTCGTCCTCCGCCTGCTTTGCCACACGGATGGAATACTTCTTTTCCACCGCCACTAGGCGCGAGGCATTGGCAAGATTCTGGATGGGCGATGTAATGAATTTTTGCAACCGTAGTGTCAACAGATAGCCCACGGCCGCCGCCACGAGCAGGATGCAACACGCCACAAACGTCCCCCTCCACAACCGCGCATAAAGTTCGCTCGTGTCCCACTGAAGCATGACAGATCCAATCCGTTTTCCTTCCAGCACCACAGGACGGACAATCTCAATGCGATCCCAAGTGAACGAGACAGAGTTCCCATCCACAGCCAGAGGCAGGCTGACTTCCCAGTCGGGCCGACGGTATTCTGCCAGGGGCTTGCCGCCTTCTCCAACAATCGCGACAACTCCCACATTCGGATCTGCTGCCAGCAAATCCAGAATTTCTTTAGCTGCCTTTTTATCCCAAAAACTAAGTGCGGCCGTGCTGCTGTTGGCAACCATCATAGCCTCAGCAACAGCATCTTTTTGCATCTGATCCCGGAAGTTCAACGTGTCAATCAAACCCATGGCTAGCAACGCGAGCAGCAACGAAACGCACGTCGTGGTCATCACGATCAAGGTCAACTTGCCCCGGATTGAATAGTTGTTGATGTTCTTCATGTCATTCGTGTTTAGAACTCTCACCCGTCACAACCTTGCCAACCTGCAAGAGTTTTGAACTCACCTTCAGTCCGGATTTTTCGGCGACTGCCGTGTTGATCTCGAAGCGCACCTTGCCGCCTTCCTTGATGAACCCGACCATTCCGCCGTTGCGCGCGAAGCCGGGTGATTCACCCACGGTGAGGACGCCGTTCGTTGAGAGTTGTGAAAGCGCAGCGACCAACCCCTCCGTTTCCTTCGCAGAGATGAAAACAATCTGACACTCGCGCAGTTCTTCGGCTGTTGCCGCACGTTTTACCACGACAGAACGACCGCCCACCTTTTCCTTCTTCACCGCTTCGTCAAACGAACTGCCAAACGGATCGTTACCAAGGATGCCGATGACGAATGGATCCTCGCCGCCCGAATCCGGCTTGGCTTGAGGCCACTCAACGAACAGTCCAAATTTGATCAGAAAGGCGACTTTGACTTGATGCTCAAGAGACGGGGCATCCGCTGCAAGCAGGCTGGCTGAGAGCAGGAACACCGCCGCCAGCATCCCTCGCAAACACATCTGCCAACGCAAGACACACTGCTTGCGCGTAACTCTTAAGCGCATTGGTTCAGTCTTGTTCATCGGCATTCAGAGATTAGAAAAGGTATGTAAGTTTCAAGAAAAATGATCTTCCCGCCCTCGGAATAGTATCAAGTCGAGAGAGGGCGCTGTTGACGTGTTCAGTGGATGCAGAGAAGCCATCCGTGGAGTCGAACAGATTGTGAACGCTGACTGAGATTTCAAGATTCTTGCCGATGGGGCGACTGGTGAGCGTGGCGTTGACGTTGAAGATGTCGTCACTGCGATTCAACGTCACCGTATCCACCGCGCCGTAGTATTGAAGGTCAAATCCTGCGAACAACTTCTCCTCCCAGAGCGGCGCGATCAGGTTCAACTTCGCCATCTGCCGGGGCGAATTGCTCATCTCAGCCTGCGTGGTCTCGTCCTCGGTTTTTTGAAAGGCGCAACTCAACCGCGCTACAAAACCCGAGGCGCGTCGCCCCTCCAATGAAAATTCCACGCCCCGCGCATTGGCTTTGGCCGCGTTCTCGAACACCAACAACCCATCTCCAGGATCAATGTTTTGCGATGTCAGGTTTTCAATCTCGTAGTAATAACCCGCCACACTGAATCGCAGATTCGCGGGCAGCCCCTGCTCCCAGACCAGTTCGTAAGTCTTGATCTCCTCCGGCTTCAAATCTGGGTTTGCCTTGGACTGATTGGTGTAATTGTAATAAAGCTCGTAAGCATTCGGCGCGCGATACGCGCTGCCGTAAAGCGCCTTGAACGCCGTGGCCGCAAACGGTGTGAAGATCAATCCCACGCGTGGATTCAACGTATTCCCAAATGTGCTGTAATGGTCGAATCGGGCGCCAGCGTTCAGAACCAGATTTGTCAGCAGACTCAACTCCGCCTGCGCGAACAACCCCATCTCCCTTCCATGGCGGTCATCGTTCAAGTATTCCGCAAACGGATCCTTGTCAAAATTCTCCTGATGCACGGTCAAATTCTCGCGGTAATCGCCGCCAACGATCAATGTGTGACGGTCAGCCACACGCCAGTTCACCTGCCAGTCCGCACTTGCCCATTCACCCAACGACTCATCCTTGTTGATGTAACGCCCCAAGCCGACGCCGTAAGGATAATCCCCCTCGTACCACGAATAATCATAAGCCACATGACCGACAAACTTCACGGTGTCCGTCACCTCACGATCATATTTCAAATCCAGATAAGTCCGACTGTCCAAAGTTTTTTCGCCGCCGTCATTGAATTCGGTTTCAAACGAAGCCGTGGGGATCGTCTTGTCACGCCAACTCCATCCACCGCTCACTGTGATGTCCGAATAACCCACCGACCCGAAAAAATTGTAAGCTTTATCACCATCTGATTTCTCACTCACACCATTGTTCTCAGTAGGAGAATTAAACTCTGGAAAGAAAATGCTCCGCTCGCCGTCAGACGCATATGCCGAACCGGAGAACAATACCTCAGTGCCATTCTCAAACTGTTTGCCGTACGCCAGTGATCCTTTAAGCGTCTCGTTGCCTCCCACTGCGCCGGATAGTTCCACGCCATCCAAATCCCGTCCTCGACGCGTGATCACATTCACTACGCCAAAGAATGCGTTGTTCCCATAGATGGACGAACTCGGCCCACGCACCACCTCCACGCGTTCGATCATGTCCACGTCCAGAAACCCTTCCGTGCCCACAAGAGCCTGGCCATAGATGTTGTCGTTGATGCGATGACCATTCACCACCATCAACACGCGGGAGTTGTAATCGCCGGGACGATTGAACCCCCGCATCCCGATATAGGAATAGTTGCGGTCATCGGACACATAGACCCCGTTGACCCCGCGCAACACATCCGCCAGCGTGCGATAACCCTGCTTCTGAATTTCATCCCGCGTCACCAAACTGACCGAAGATGGAGCTTGAGAAACATTCTGTTCGTACTTCGACGCGCCATAAACTTTGTCCACATTCACATCCAAAAGCTGGTCCAAGCTCAAATCCATGACATTGCTGACGATGGTGGGAGACACAGATGCCATGGATTCAGCCGCCTGAATAGGCAGCAAACGGAGCGCACCACACAGCAGCAACGCTGCAAGAGCGGTAGTTTTCAGTCTCCATAGCGCAATCAATAATGACCTGCGAGATACGGTGTACGGAAAATAGGCATACGTCTGGCTCCAACGATTCATGCGAGTTGCGTTTAGCAGCTTCTAAACCAGCCGCACGGTTCACACATATCCAGTTGAGAATCAAGTCCGGTTTGGGCCATCGCAATTGCACCCGGCAATTTTTGCCGACCCTCCGCAAAATAAAAAAGGCGCTCCAGTTTCCTGAAGCGCCTTGAATGAATTTCTATTGGTCAATTACGCCATGAGCGGATTCGCCTCTTCGTCTTCTTCCGCCACCGGCTCTTCTTCATCAACCTCAACAAGCGCGTTGATTGCTACCTTGCGGTAATAATCGAAACCCGTTCCCGCAGGGATGATGTGACCCATGATGACGTTTTCCTTGAAGCCACGAAGCGAATCAATCTTCGAGCGCGTAGCGGCCTCGGTGAGAACACGCGTGGTGTCCTGGAAGCTCGCAGCACTGAGGAACGATTCCGTCTCAAGCGAGGCTTTGGTGATACCAAGCAACACGGGGGAAGCTTCGGCGGGTTTGCCACCCATCTTCTCGACGCGCTCGTTCTCGCCTTCAAACTCAAGCTTCTCGACTTGTTCACCCCAGAGGAACTGGGTGTCGCCGGGTTCAGTGATACGAACCTTGCGGAGCATCTGACGCACGATGATCTCGATGTGCTTGTCGTTGATCGTCACACCTTGGAGACGATAAACTTCCTGCACTTCGTTGACCAAATGTTCCTGCAATTCCTGCGGGCCGCAGACATCGAGGATTTCGTGCGGGTCCATCGGACCTTCGGTCAACTGCTGGCCCTTCTTCACGAAGTCGCCCTTGAACACGATGACGTGCTTACCGATGGCGATGAGATGTTCCTCTTCGAGTTGTGTCACCGGATCCTTGATGAGAATGCAACGCTTGCCGCGCACGCTCGCACCGAAGTCCACCACGCCGTCAATCTTGGAGATTTCAGACGCGTCTTTCGGACGACGTGCTTCAAACAACTCGGCCACACGCGGCAGACCGCCGGTGATGTCTTTCGTCTTCGATTGCTTACGCGGCGTCTTCGCCATCAATGTTCCGGCCACGATCTTGTCACCGGAGTTGACGACGATATGTGCGCCCGACGGAATGGGGTAGCTCGCAATCGGTTCGCCCTTGTCGTCGCTGATGATGATCTGCGGATGCAAATCTTCCTTGTGGTCAATGATGACCATGGCTTCCTGCTGGGTCGCTTCGTCCACTTCCTGCTTCATCGTCACACCTTCGATGATGTCGTGGAACTTCACATGACCGGCTTTCTCAGAGAGAATCGGCACGTTGTATGGATCCCATTGGATGAAGGTTTCACCCTT
Organism: Akkermansia muciniphila; assembly: GCA_945882065.1. Lineage (GTDB taxonomy): Bacteria > Verrucomicrobiota > Verrucomicrobiia > Limisphaerales > JADLHS01 > JADLHS01. The sequence continues at coordinate 40,968 of CAMCWI010000004.1, read as the reverse complement.
CTTGACCCTGCCGGAATCTGACACGGTGATGACGGCGCCGATGACCACGGTATGGTTTTCCAGTTCGCGACCGTCGTCAGCATGAATGGAGACGTTACCGTTCTTGTTCAGAACGATGTTGCTGCCGTCTTCCAGTTTCACCAGACGCAGTTCGTTGTAACGAATCGTGCCGTCGAACTTGGCCTTGATCTGTGGAATCTTGAATTGCGCCGCAGCAGTACCGCCGATGTGGAACGTACGCATTGTGAGCTGCGTTCCAGGTTCACCGATGGATTGCGCTGCGATGATGCCGACGGCTTCGCCGAGTTTGACCTTGCCGCCGGTGGCCAGATTGCGGCCGTAGCAGACGGCACAACAACCCTGCTTGCTTTCGCACGTCAGCACGGACCGAATCTTGATCTTCTCAATGCCGGAAGCATTGAGAGCTTTGGACTTAACCTCATCGAACTCTTCGTTCGCGCGGATGATGAATTCCTTCGGCTTGGTAGGATTACTGATGTCTTCGCATGAGCAACGGCCATCCACACGTTCGCCGATCTTGACGACTTCGTCTTCGCCTTCGTAAGTGGCCTGCACCCAGATGCCGTTGGTCGTGCCGCAATCTTCCTCGCGGATGATCACGTCCTGTGACACGTCCACCAATTTGCGGGTCATGTAACCGGAGTCAGCCGTCTTGAGCGCCGTATCGGCCAGACCTTTACGCGCACCGTGAGTCGAGATGAAGTATTCCAACACCGTGAGACCTTCACGGAAGTTCGCGAGAATCGGCTTTTCGATGATGTCGCCGGACGGTTTCGCCATGAGGCCGCGAACACCGGCCAACTGACGAACCTGTTGACGGTTACCACGAGCGCCGGAATCCACCATCAGATAAACTGGGTTGAACTCTGACTTGCCCTGGTTGGCTTCCAGCGTCTTGAACATGACGTTTGAAATCATGTCCGTCGCGTGCGTCCAGATATCAATGATCTTATTGTAACGCTCGCCGGACGTAATGATACCCTTGCGATGTTGCTTCTCGACTTCCTTGATCTGCTCGAAGGCGAGATTGATTTCCTGACCCTTCTCCTTGGGAATGATCATGTCGTCAATGCCGATGGAGCAACCTGACTTGGTCGCTTCGCGGAAGCCAAGCTCTTTCAACTTATCGAGCATGATGACGGTCTTTTCGTGACCGGCATTTTTGTAACAACGCCAGATGAGATCGCCGAGCTGAGTCTTGCCAGCAGCCTTGTTGAACAAACCAAGTTCGTCGGGCCAGATTTCGCTGAAGATGACACGTCCAACGGTTGTGACAACAACCTTGCTGGTCGGGTCGCCATAGACAGTCTTACGACCGATGTCTGGATTCGCGTAACGGATGCGGTCGTGCGTTTTGATCGCGCCGTCGTCATACGCAAACACGACTTCCGACTTCGATCCAAACAACGGCAGTTCCTTGAGATCAGCGGGCAACGCTTTGCGCGGCTCGGCTGTGAGATAATAACAACCCAGTGTGATGTCCTGCGTGGGCGTGATGATCGGCTTGCCGGATGAGGGCGAGAAGATGTTGTTCGTCGCCATCATGAGGAGACGAGCTTCCATCTGCGCTTCAATCGAGAGCGGAACGTGAACAGCCATTTGGTCACCGTCGAAGTCCGCGTTATAAGCGGTACAAACGAGCGGATGAATGCGAATCGCTTCGCCTTCGATGAGCATCGGCTCGAACGCCTGCACAGACAATCGATGCAACGTCGGGGCGCGGTTCAGGAGAACCGGATGACCCTTCGTGACTTCTTCGAGAATATCCCAAACCTCAGGAGTCTGGCGCTCAATCATTTTCTTCGCACTGCGGACAGTGTGAACGTAACCAAGCTCCTTCAAGCGACGGATGATGAACGGCTCGAACAACACGAGTGCCATCTTTTTCGGCAGACCGCATTGGTTCAACTTGAGTTCAGGTCCGATCACGATGACGGAACGACCGGAGTAATCCACGCGCTTACCGAGCAAGTTCTGACGGAAGCGACCGCTCTTGCCCTTGAGCATATCGCTCAAAGATTTCAAAGCGCGATTGCCCGCACCCGTGACGGCGCGACCATGACGACCGTTGTCAAACAACGCATCCACAGCTTCCTGCAACATACGCTTTTCGTTGCGGATGATGACTTCCGGCGTCTTGAGCGCGAGAAGGTTTTTGAGACGGTTATTCCGGTTGATGACGCGACGATAAAGATCGTTCAAGTCAGACGTCGCAAAACGTCCACCTTCGAGCGGCACCAACGGACGCAAGTCCGGCGGGATCACAGGCAGCACCGTGAGAATCATCCATTCCGGACGGCTCTTCGATGAATGCAAACCTTGAAGCAGCTTGATGCGCTTGGCGATCTTCTTGCGGATCTGCTTGCTCTTGGTTTCCGTCATGCCGATCTGCAACTCGTCCACCTGCTTCATCAGGTCAACTTTGGAGAGTGCTTCACGCACAGCTTCCGCGCCCATCTTGGCGACGAACGCTTCTGCGCCGTAGGTTTCCTTGGCTTCGCGGAACTCATGTTCGCTCAACAACTGATTCAGCTTGAGCGGCGTATTGCCCGGATCAATCACGAGATAATCCTCGTAATAAATCACACGTTCCAAATGGCGCGCGGTCATGTCCAGACCGAGACCAATGCGGGACGGCATACACTTGAAGAACCAGATATGGCACGTCGGCACGGCGAGTTCGATGTGGCCCATGCGCTCACGACGAACGCGAGCGAGCGTCACTTCAACGCCGCAACGATCGCAGACGACGCCGCGATGCTTGATGCGTTTATACTTGCCGCACGAACACTCCCAGTCCTTGACAGGGCCGAAGATGCGTTCGCAGAACAAGCCACCTTTTTCGGGCTTGAACGTACGGTAGTTGATGGTTTCAGGATTCTTGACTTCGCCCTTGGACCAGGAGCGGATCGCGTCGGGTGATGCCACGGTGATCCCGATGTAGTCAACTTGGTTGACTTTTTCGAGGCCGAGCAACTCGCGGGCGTTTTCTTTGGAATGAGTCATAGGCTTTTCAGCAATTCGTTAAATGGTTGAGTTAGACGGCAGCCAGAACCGCTGTCGCATTTTCCGCCGGTTGATCCACAGGATTGGAGTAACCGACTTTGACATCGAGGCACAGGGATTGCATTTCCTTGACCAAGACGTTGAACGATTCGGGGATGCCCGCTTCCAGAGAATTATCACCTTTGACGATGCTCTCGTAGATGCGCGTGCGGCCCTGAACGTCGTCGGATTTCACGGTCAGGAGTTCCTGCAACGTGTAAGCCGCGCCGTAGGCTTCCATCGCCCACACTTCCATTTCGCCGAAGCGCTGGCCGCCGTATTGCGCCTTGCCGCCCAGCGGTTGCTGGGTGACGAGTGAGTAAGGTCCGACTGCGCGGGCGTGAATCTTGTCCGCAACCAAATGTCCCAGCTTCATCATGTAGATGTAGCCGACGACGATTTCTTGGTCGAACTTCTCGCCAGTACGACCGTCGTAGAGATGCGTCTTGCCGTTCTCTCCCACGAGAACCACTTCTCCCGCATCCGTCTGAACTTTGCCTGCTTCTTCCAGATACTTGCGGATCGCTTTTTCTTTGATGCCGTCGAATACCGGCGTCGCATACTTGAGTCCGAGAATCTTCGCAGCCCAGCCCAAGTGAGTTTCCAACACTTGCCCGACGTTCATACGCGAAGGCACGCCTAGCGGATTCAACACGATGTCCACGGGAGTTCCGTCCGCGAGATGCGGCATGTCTTCCTCGGCCACGATTTTGGCGACGACGCCCTTGTTACCGTGTCGACCGGCCATCTTGTCACCGACCGAGAGCTTGCGCTTCGAGGCCACAAAGACTTTTACGGACTTCACGATGCCGCTGTCCGTGCCTTCTCCGGCTTCGGCGCGTTCGGCTTCTTCGTCGAACTGCATCTGGATATCATCGAACTTTTTCTTAAACTGTCCGATGATTTCGTTGATCTTGTTGCGGATCGGTGACGGATCAATTTCGATCCGGTCATAAACTTCCGCGAGCTTGCGCAACAACGTCTTCGTGATCTTGCGATTCGCCGGGATGATGATCTCGCCTGTCTCGCTGTTCACCACGTCGAGCGGAATTTTTTCGCCGAGCAAGATGTTGCTCAACGCTTCCGTCAACTGATCACGCAGCTCTTCAGTCTTCTTCTTGTGATCTTCTTCGATGGCTTTGAGCTGACGCTTGCCTTCGGTGGCAGTCTCTTTGCGTTCGCCGTCCTTCTTCGCGGACACTTTGACATCCATGACGATGCCGTAGGTGCCGGAGGGGACTTTGAGCGAAGTGTCTTTCACGTCCGCAGCCTTTTCACCGAAGATGGCGCGGAGCAAACGTTCTTCCGGAGCGAGTTCGGTTTCAGACTTGGGCGTGATCTTGCCGACGAGAATGTCGCCAGGCTTCACTTCTGCGCCGATGCGGATGACGCCGTCGGTGCTGAGGTTCTTCAACGCTTCTTCACCGAGGTTCGGGATGTCGCGCGTGATTTCTTCAGGTCCGAGCTTCGTATCGCGTGCGGCGACTTCAAACTCGTCAATGTGAATGCTCGTGAAGATGTCGTCTTTGACAATCTTACGGCTGATAAGGATCGCGTCCTCGAAGTTGTAACCGTTCCAAGGCATGAAAGCCACGAGCGCATTGCGACCGAGCGCAAGCTCGCCGTTTTGTGTGCAAGGACCGTCAGCGATAACTTGCCCCTTCTTCACGCTCTCGCCCTTGTGGACGAGAATCTTCTGGTTGATGCAAGTCGCCGCATTCGAGCGCATGAACTTACGAATCTCATAAACCCAGATGCCCTTCTCCGGCTCGTGTTTGATCTTCTTCTTCGTCTCCGGGAGCTTGCCGTCTTCAGTAATGATGACGTGACTGCCAGTGATGGAAGCAACCTTGCCCGCTTCTTCAGCGACGACGACGGCACGCGAATCCCGCGCAACGCGGTCTTCGATACCAGTCGCCACAAACGGTGCTTCGGTGACGAGCAACGGAACGGCCTGACGCTGCATGTTTGAACCCATCAACGCGCGGTTCGCGTCGTCGTGTTCGAGGAACGGAATCAGCGACGCAGCAATCGAGACGAGCTGCTTCGGCGAAACGTCCATGTAGTCAACCTTCTTAGGTTCGACGTCCACGAAGTCGCCACGGCAACGGCACGAAACGCGATCACTTGTGAAATGACCCTTGTCGTCAATCGTCGCATTGGCCTGCGCCACGATATATTGCTCTTCGCGATCTGCCGTGAGGTAATCGAGGTGATTCGTCACGCGACCGTTTTCGCACTTGCGATACGGTGTTTCGAGGAATCCGAAATCATTGATGCGCGCAAACGTAGCGAGTGACGCGATCAAACCGATGTTCGGGCCTTCGGGTGTTTCCACCGGGCAGATACGACCATAGTGTGACGGATGAACGTCACGGACTTCAAATCCAGCACGATCTCGTGAGAGACCGCCCGGTCCGAGAGCAGACAGACGACGCTTGTGCGTCAACTCTGCCAACGGATTGATTTGATCCATGAACTGGCTCAACTGTGAACGACCAAAGAAGTCGCGGATCACAGCAGAGAGAGCTTTCGGATTGATGAGCTTCTGCGGCGTCATCTGTTCGACCGATTGATCGAACAACGTCATGCGTTCCTTGACGAGACGTTCCGTACGAGCGAGACCGACGCGGCATTGGTTGGCGAGCAATTCGCCCACCGTGCGGATGCGCCGGCTGCCCAAGTGATCAATGTCGTCCAAGGAACCTTCGCCCTTTTTCAGCTTGAGCAAATACTTCGTCGCCTCGACCAAGTCTTCCTTGGTGAGAATACGCGACTCGTTCTTGTTCGAGAGCGTGAGCTTCTGGTTGATCTTGTAACGACCAACGCGACCGAGATCATAACGCTTGGCATCAAAGAACAATCGTTTGATGAGTGCCTTCGCGTTTGCTGCCGTGGGGGGATCTCCAGGCCGGAGGCGGCGATATATATCTTTCAACGCCTCTTCTTCGTTCTTAGCCGGATCCTTCTTCATGCACTTGATGATAATTCCATCATCCACAGTGGTATCCACGACCTTGATGTTCTTCACGCCGAGTTCGGCGATCTGCTTGATCACGGCCTTGGACAACGGCTCGAACGCACGCGCAACAACAAGCCCCTTCTCTTCATCCGTGGCGTCCTGGATCAAAACCTTGTTCTGCAAGTCTTCAAGCTTCTCGGCTTCCTTGATCGTGAGTTCTTCGACGCCGTAGAACAGCTTGAGGATTTCCTCGTCCGTGCCGCGATGCTTGTCGGCGTCTTTCTTGGACTTCTCGCCGTCGCCTTCAAGGAACGCGAGAGCGCGGAACAACGTCGTCGTCAAAAATTTGCGGCGGCGTTTTTTGCGATCCAGATAAACATAGAGCAGATCGCTCGTGTCGAATTGGGCTTCATACCAAGAACCGCGATCCGGGATGACGCGGAAGCTGTGGAGCATCTTGCCGTTCGGATGCTGGGTCGCTTCAAACGCGATACCCGGCGAGCGATGCAACTGCGAAACAATGACACGCTCGGCACCATTGATACAGAACGTGCCTTGCGGCGTCATGAGCGGGAGTTCGCCCATGAAAACTTTTTCTTCCTTGCTGCCCTTCTCGTCTTTGAGGAGGAACGTCACATAAAGCGGCGCGCCGTAGGTCAAGCCTTCGCGCAAACATTCGAGCCAGTCAATCTTGGGTTCGCCGACTTCATAAGAATGGAAATCAAGCACCACTTTGCCATCATAACTCTCGATGGGGAAAACCTCGGTAAACACGGCTTGCATGCCGGTGTTCTTGCGCTTGGATTGCGGAGTCTCCGCCTGGAGGAAATCCTTGTAGGATGTGGTTTGGAGTTCGATCAAGTTCGGCGGGGCGATGATCTCTTTGATTTTGCCGAAATTAATACGTTCAGTGGATCGCGATGGCATTTGGACCTTTTTCTACTTGTCCGATCACAGGATCAGACGGTTTTTCTAATAACGACACAAGGCAAGGGCGCGACGTTCAATCGCGAACTTGCCGAACTGACGGATTCCGGGGTTTGTCGGAATCCTGCTTTGATACGACTTGAAACAAATCTGACTAGGGGCGAAAGCGGGGCGACGCCTTTTAAGGACGTCGCCCCGACGTATCGGCCCGTGATTACTTGACTTCAACCTTCGCGCCAGCTTCTTCAAGCTTCTTCTTGGCGGCGTCGGAGTCGGCCTTGTTCGCGCCTTCCAACAGGGGCTTAGGCGCGCCTTCAACCAAAGCTTTGGCTTCAGCGAGGCCGAGACCGGCCTTCACTTCTCGCACAGCTTTGATCACTGCAATCTTCTTGTCCGCAGGAACCGAGGCGATGATCACGTCGAACGTGTCCTTGACCTCAGCCGGAGCAGCGGCACCAGCAGCACCACCAGCGGCAGCGGCAGCGGCAGGAGCGGCGGCGGTAACGCCCCACTTCTCTTCCAGTTTCTTGACCAGGTCAGCGGCTTCGATGACGGTCAACTTGCTCAATTCTTCTACGATGTTTGCGATGTCTGCCATAACTTTACTTTGCTTTCTTTCGTCTCGTCGTCATCCGTAGCCACCGATGTTTTGACCCCGAAAGCATTCGGGGCGACGATTTACAGTTGTTGTTTGTTGAATCCCGCCGATGGCTAACCGGCTGGAAATTGTTTTCCACCTTACGCGGCCAACTCGGACTTCGCCTTGATAACGCGGGCGAGTTGTGATGCCGGAGTATTGAGCAACACCACCAACTTGGTGGCCGGGGCGTTGATGACGCCGAGGATTTTGCTGCGCAACACTTCAATGCTCGGCAAATCTGCCAACGTCATGAGGTCGGCCTTCTCCATCCGGTTGTTGTTTAGGTAACCGAACTTGATCTTCAGCTTGTCGTTGTCGGCGGCGAACGTCTTCAGCGATTTCGCAGCAGCGGAGACATCTTTCTGGCCAGTGACGACCGCGAGCTGTCCGGTGAGAGTTTCGCCCAAATCTGCGATACCCGCCTCTTTCGCGGCAACGCGGAAGATGGAGTTCTTGACGACGTGAACTTCTGAACCGGTCTTATGCAGGCTTTTGCGAAGGGTCGTGAGATGATCAACCTTTAGCCCGGTATAGCCGACGACGATGAAGAACGGCGAAGCGTTCAGACGGCTGATGTATTCCTTAGTAAGAATCTGTTTTTCTACGCGCATGAGTCAAATAGGTTGAAAGTTTTAGTTGGCGAACTCACGAATGTCCACGCGCACACCGGGACTCATCGTCGCGGAGATCGTGCAGCTCTTCATGTAAGAACCCCTGACGCTGATCGGCTTTGCTTTCGCAACGGCGTCAATGACAGCACGGGCATTCTCTTCGATCTGCGCCGGAGGGAAGGAAACCTTGCCCACGGCAACGTGAATGTTTCCAGCTTTGTCCACCTTGAATTCAACGCGGCCTGCTTTGACTTCCTTCACAGCTTTTGCAGTGTCTTCCGTCACGGTGCCGGTCTTCGGATTCGGCATGAGTCCCCGCGGTCCGAGAACTTTTCCAAGCTTACGGACTTCAACCATCGCTTCGGGCGTGGCCACGGCGACATCGAAATCAGACCAGCCGCCAACGCACTTGGCGATCATGTCTTCAAAGCCGACGAACTCCGCGCCAGCAGCTTTGGCTGAATCAGCCGCCGCGCCTTTGGCGAAAACGAGAACGCGAACAACTTTACCACTACCGTGAGGCAATGGAACAGTTCCGCGAACCATCTGGTCGGATTGCTTCGGATCCACTCCGAGGCGGAACGCGAGGTCAACGCTTTCGTTGAACTTGGCTTTAGGGAATTTTGCGAGAACGCCGACGGCGTCCTTCAACGCATACGCCTTGGAGGCGTCCACTACTTCGAGTGCTTTTTTGAATCGTTTGCTTGGCATGTTTTATGAGCGGTGCATACGAGCTTTTGGCTCTCCCGCGTTTGTTTGTTTACTAACCGACAACTTCGATGCCCATGCTGCGGGCAGTCCCAGAGACAACACGGAATGCGGCTTCGTCATTCGTCGCGTTCATGTCGCTCTTCTTCATCTTCACAATGTCCATCACCTGTTTGCGTGTGACCTTGCCCACCTTTTCCTTGTTCGGCACTTTTGAGCCAGCGGTGATTCCGGCGGCTTTCTTGAGCAGCACTGACGCAGGGGGCGACTTGGTGATGAAGGTAAATGACTTGTCTTGATAAACCGTGATGACCACGGGAATGATCAGACCCGCGTCAGCTTTGGTGACCGCGTTAAATTCTTTGCAGAACCCCATGATGTTCACGCCGTGCTGACCGAGCGCCGGGCCGACGGGCGGCGCCGGGTTGGCCTGACCAGCGGGAATCTGCAACTTGATGATGCCTGTTACTTTCTTTGCCATAAAAATTATTTTGAACTCAGGAAACCAAGAAAACTCTTTCTTGAGTTCTCGATTTCCAAATTAAACCTAGCCCTTCTCAACCTGCCAGTATTCCAACTCAACTGGCGTATTACGTCCGAAAATATTGACCGTGACCTTCAGCTTACCGCGATCCGGATCCACCTCTTCAATCACTCCGCTGAAATTGAGGAACGGTCCGTTGTTGATCTTGACCGTTTCTCCAATGTTGAACGCGACCTTCGGACGTTCGGTCTCTTCCGAGGCGGACACGACAGTCTTGATGACTTCCATCTCCTCGTCGGTCGCCATGTGCGGATGTTCGCCGCCGACAAAACCGATCGCTCCCTGCGTTTCCTTGACGAAATAAAATGGTTTGGGCAGCACGCGGTTGCTCTCGTCAAGCAGCTCCATGTGGATGTACACATAGCCCGGATGCAACTTGCGGTTTGTGACCGTCTTCTTCTGGTTGCGAACCTCCACAACCTTCTCCATCGGCACGAGTACTTCTTGAATAAAGTCCTGCATCTCCTCAGTCTTGATGCGCTTCTCGATGCTGTCTTTGACCTTCTGTTCCTGGCCAGAAAGCGTATGAATGACGAACCACTTTGGTTTCATGGTTGCTTAAATGAGGTTGAACAATGCAAACATAACCTTGTCCACCACGAAGGTGAACAGGCCGAGCAGTAGGATCGCGACCATGACAACCACGGTTGAACCTTTAAGTTCATCCCATGTCGGCCAAGTGCATTTCTTCAGCTCTTCCACCGTCTGCTTCCAATAAGCAGACAGGCGTTGGACCTGGCCTTTCCACCAGAGCACGCCGAATATAACGGCGATCACAAAGACCCAAATTATGGTTGACGATTTCACAATATTTACTTACTAGCCGAGCCGAAGCCCACAGCCGATTTCTTCAATTTGTTTCCCGCCCGCTCTCGATTCGCTCCAAGCGAAGACTGGCGGAGAGGGAGGGATTCGAACCCCCGTTGACCGTGAGGCCAAAGCGGTTTTCAAGACCGCCGCGATAGACCACTCTGCCACCTCTCCGCAATATTTGGCAGGGCGTGAAGGACTTGAACCTTCAACCAACGGTTTTGGAGACCGCTACTCTACCAATTGAGCTAACGCCCTACTCTAAATTCTTCGGCCCCTCAACTGGACTAAGACGGAGGCGACGGACTTTCCCGCCGCCTCCGCATGAATTCTAAAAAAATCAGGCCACGACTTCCACGACGATGCCTGAACCAATGGTCCGGCCTCCTTCGCGGATCGCGAACTTCAAACCTTTGTCCATCGCGACGGTCTTCTGCAATTCGATTTCCACAGAGACGTTGTCACCAGGCATCACCATTTCCACGCCAGCCGGCAAGTTTAACGTCCCCGTCACGTCAGAAGTGCGGAAATAGAACTGCGGACGGTAGTTCGTGAAGAACGGAGTATGACGACCACCTTCATCCTTGGTCAACACATAAACTTCCGCCTTGAACTTGGTGTGTGGTTTAATCGTGCCGGGCTTGGCCAGAACCATGCCGCGTTCGACATCTTCCTTCTTTGTGCCGCGAAGCAGCACACCGACGTTGTCGCCTGCGTTCGCAAATTCGCACAACTTGCGGAACATTTCGATGTCCGTCGCGGTGGTCTTGCGCGTGTCTTTCAAGCCGACGATTTCAACTTCGTCCATCTTCTTGAGAACACCGCGCTCCACGCGACCAGTCACGACCGTGCCACGACCTTCGATGTTGAACACGTCTTCGACACACATGAGGAAGGGCTTATCCACTTCACGCAACGGGTCAGGTATGAACGTATCCAAAGCTTCGAGCAAATCAGTGATCGCTTTTTCACCTTCAGGCGTGCCAGACATCGCCGCCGTGGCAGAGCCACGAATGATCGGGGTCGTCTCGCCAGGGAAACCGTACTTGGTGAGCAAATCGCGGATTTCCATCTCAATCAACTCTAGCAAATCAGCGTCTGCAAGGTCAACCTTGTTCAAGAAGACAACCATGCTCGGCACACCGACCTGACGAGCGAGCAGGATATGCTCACGAGTCTGGGGCATGGGACCGTCTGCCGCGCTAACGACGAGAATTGCACCGTCCATCTGCGCAGCGCCGGTGATCATGTTTTTCACATAGTCAGCGTGGCCGGGGCAGTCAACGTGAGCGTAGTGACGCTTCGGGCTTTCGTATTCGACGTGCGAAACCGCGATGGTCACGGTCTTCGTTTCGTCACGAACCGTTCCACCCTTGGTGATGTCCGCATAGGAAATCGCAGGAGCAAGGCCCTTGCGGTTCTGCACCGCGACGATTGAGGCGGTCAGGGTGGACTTGCCGTGGTCAACGTGGCCGATGGTGCCGACGTTCACATGCGGTTTCGTTCTTTGAAATGCTTCTTTTGCCATATTGTTCTGCGTTCAGTTGTTGTCGTTAACTTTTTAGTTTAGTGCGTCTCTTAAAATTGTCTGGAGCCCATGATCAGGATTGAACTGATGACCTCGTCCTTACCAAGGACGTGCTCTACCAACTGAGCTACATGGGCGTCCCGAACACTTTGTCATCCTGATGCGCAAAACGACAAAAAACCTTCCCCACACCTTTTTCCTGAGAAAAACCTGAGAGTTTGGTCGAATTGTCTCTTTTACGGCTCTAAGACGGCGGACAAAATAGGAAACCCTTAAAATAGAGTCAATACGGATTTCAGTTTTTTTTGGTTGAGTTGCTTCGCCATTCCGTCTTTGGCGGCTCAGGCAATCCCTGCGCCCGCAAAGCCGTGCGAAAGTGCATTTTGGAAATCTTGGACAAAACTTCAGCCCCGCGCGTGGAAAATAATTCCTTCGCCACCGCATCCACATTCGTCCCCGCGCCTTTCGGCAACTCAACGCCAATATCTTTCCCCAACCCCGCGAGCCGTTTCACAAATTCATCCCGCGCTAAAATCGAAGCCGCTGCCACCGCCGCATCTTCTTCAGCCTTGTGCCGCTGCACCAACTCCAGTTCGCGCCCCATCGCCATCAGCGCCTTTTCCACCACAGTCTTACTCGCCGCAAACTGATCGCTGATCGCCCGCACGGGTGTTGGATTCATGCGATGCCTCTGTCCCATCAGGTTCTCGATCACGCGCGCATGTCCCCACGCCAACACGTTGTTCACGCTCCGCATCGACGCGTAAAGCCGATTGTAAGCCTCGTTACCAATCGGCACCACCGTCGTCACACAACCCGGCGTCTCTTTGATCAGCTTTGCTAGATCAGAAATCTTTTTGTCACTCGAAATATTTTTCGAATCGCGCACGCCAGCTACCTTCCACGCGTTGATCACCGACTCGTTCACATAAACCCCCGCCACACACATCGGCCCGAAGAAATCGCCCTTACCACTTTCATCCACTCCGATGCGCGGCAGCAACAAGTCCGGATTCAACATCGCCTCATATCCAAGCTTCGCCTGCTGCAAAACCTCCGGCTCCAGCACAAACTCCACGAACTCCTGCGTCCCCTTCCCTTGCACGACGAGTTTGCCACTCTCGTAAAAAACCACGTTCGTCTTTTCCTTCTCCCCCGCGAACCGCGCATACGGCACAACACGCTGCGTGTAATTGCGCGTCTCCAGACACGACTTCAACGTCGTCGCCTGTTCGTCCGTCAGCTTGCATGTGTAAATCGTCAGAGGGTTCACGCCACCGATTTAATAACCACAACGAATCAAAAAAGACACAAAAGTTTTTTCTTTGGCTATTGCTCACACCATCGCACATTCGTAACATGGCGCGTGACTTCGCTGGCTTGGGATTGTCACTTCCAGCCGTCACAAAAAACTGATCCTGAATAACCATGAGTGATTCAACATCTCCCAACGGCGCAGAGCAGGCTGATACTTCCATGTGGAAAGAGATCGTAGCGCGTTATCAAAAGCCCTCCATCTCGCGCGCCACCTGGCAGATGGTCAACACCATCACCCCGTTCCTTGCACTCTGGGTCTTGATGTATCTGACCCGAGACATCTCTTGGTGGTTGACTGTTCCTTTGGCGATGCTCGCGGGTGCATTCATGGTGCGCATGTTCATCATCTTCCACGATTGCGGCCACGGCTCCTTTTTCAAATCCCAGAAAACAAATCACATCGTCGGCACCATCACCGGCGTCCTGACTTACACGCCCTACTACCATTGGCGTTGGGAACACGCCATCCATCACTCATCCTCTGGCGATCTCGATCGTCGCGGCATCGGCGATGTCTGGACGTTGACCGTGCAGGAATATCTCGAGTCATCCCGCTGGCGTCGGTTCTCGTACCGGCTCGCGCGCAATCCAGTCATCCTGTTTGTCATCGCACCGATGATCCTGTTCCTCGGCATTAATCGCATCCCGAAACACAAAGCCCCCGCGCGCGAACGTTATTCTGTTCATCTGACAACACTCGCCATCGGCGTGATCTCTATGGGATTGATTGTCGCCTTTGGATTGAAAGCATTCCTCGTCATTCAATTGACGATTTTGATGGTGGCAGGCTCGGCGGGCGTATGGCTCTTCTACGTGCAGCATCAATACGAAGGCGTGTATTGGGAACGCAGCGAGAAGTGGGACTACGTTTCAGCCGCGTTGCACGGCAGCTCATTTTACAAACTGCCCAAGATTCTCCAATGGTTCTCCGGCAACATCGGATTCCATCACATCCACCATCTGAGCGCGCGCATCCCCAACTACAATCTCGAACGCTGCCACAAAGCCGAGCCGCTGTTTCAAACCGTCAAACCCATCACGCTCGTCTCCAGCCTCAAGTCATTCACGTTCCGCCTTTGGGATGAACAACACCGCCGCTTGGTAGGCTACGGTCATCTGCGAACACTCCGTCGTCAGCAGCAGTAATTTGTTTCGAGCTTTGTAGTTTGAGTCACTAGTGTCCGGTTAAGTTTTTTGAGACTGCGATTCTGATTCGATAGAATCAGCATGTTTTCACTGTCCGTTCATTTTTCGATTTCAATTCGGCGACGGCTCTTAGAGGGTGGTTTCCCGCATTCCTGCGGTTTTTCACCTTATGAACGAAGGTCGCACTCTCTTCGCCCAACTCTTGGACTTCCTTCCCAAATACGAGTTCGACAAGTGTGTCGCTCGTTACCACGGCAACTTCCGCTGCCGCAAACTCCCCGCTTACGAACAGTTCCTCATCTTGGCCTTTGCCCAACTCACTGGTCGCGACAGCTTGCGTAACATCGAAACGTGTCTGGAGTCTTTGAGCACCAAACTTTATCACTCCGGCATCCGTCAACCCGTCGCCCGCAGCACGCTGGCCGACGCCAATGAAAACCGAGACTGGCGTATCTTCGCCGACTTCGCTCAGGTGCTCATCCAACAGGCCTCGACGCTCTATGCCGATGAACCCTTCCAATCAGAACTTAAGTCCGCAGCTTATGCTCTGGATTCCACCACCATTGATTTGTGCCTCTCACTGTTCCCGTGGGCCACGTTCCGCAAAACCAAAGCCGCCATCAAACTCCACACCTTGCTCACGCTTCAAGGCAACTTTCCCACTGTCATCATTGTCTCCGCTGCCAGTGTTCACGACGTGAACATCCTCGACCAACTCGTCTGGGAGGCTGGCTCGTTCTACATCATGGATCGCGGCTATCTCGACTTCGCCAGACTCCACCGCATCCACCGATCCGGCGCGTTCTTCGTCACTCGCACCAAGAAAAACTTTCGCTGTGCCCGCCGCTA
This sequence comes from Akkermansia muciniphila, assembly GCA_945882065.1. Lineage (GTDB taxonomy): Bacteria > Verrucomicrobiota > Verrucomicrobiia > Limisphaerales > JADLHS01 > JADLHS01. The sequence continues at coordinate 25,860 of CAMCWI010000004.1, read as the reverse complement.
TTCCCATCCCATAGATAAATCCACCGGCTTGCGCTTTGATCAGACGGTCGTGACCACCGGCATTCTTGCTCAACAAAATTATCCCGCCCCGCTACGCCGCATCGGCTATCACGACCCGCTCACCGGCAACTCTCTGGTCTTCCTGACCAACAACTTTATCGTGCCAGCCATGACCATCGCTCAACTCTATCGCAGTCGCTGGCAGATCGAACTGTTCTTCAAATGGATCAAGCAACACCTGCGTATCAAAGCTTTTTACGGCACTTCTTCCAACGCCGTCCACACCCAAATCTGGACTGCCATCGCCGTTTACCTGCTCGTTGCCATCCTCAAAAAACGTCTGCGCCTGGATGCTTCCCTCTACACAATCCTACAGATTTTGAGCCTCACGCTTTTTGAGAAAACCCCCATTCTACAGGCTCTTTCTCAACCACCACTCCCTGACTCATCACCCAACTACGATGATCACCAATGTTTACCGGGTTTCTAAACCGGACAGTTGTGACGGCGCATATTTTTTATCCAACGAACATTGCCGTGACCAGTTTGCCGACGGGAACAAATCTTGTTGCCGTGGAAATTCACCAGAGTTCCGTCACCAACTCCACGCTCGGCTTCGACATGGAATTGATCGGGAGCGGTTATCTTCTAACGACGCCCACGCTCGCGAACACGCAGTCGGGGAGCAATGTCCTGCTGAACTGGCCCGTCACCAACGGATACAGCTTCAACCTTTTTTCCACGACCAATCTTGTTGCTGCGGGAAGCGGGACGATGACTGCCGGACCCGTGAACACCAACGCCGGACAGATCGTGGTGACGCAATTTCCTGACGCGAGCACAAAGTTCTTCCGACTCCAGCGGCCTTGAACGGCTCGGTGAACTATTTCTGCACCGCGTCGTAGATGAGTTTTTTCACGCCAAATTCCGTGTCCCATTGGTAGGGCATGATCTGTTCTAGCGTTATCACGATGAGTTTATCTTTGGGACTGGCCCAGTAATGCGTGGAGGCTGCGCCGCCCCAACCGTATTCGCCGACGTGACCACCTTTATCCCAAGTCGTGATTTCCGTACGCACGGAGAAACCGAGTCCGAAGCCAGTGCCTGAACGTTTCTCTTTGCCGAAATAAATCGGGAACGCGGCTTCAGGAAGTTGATCGCAGGTCATGAGTTTGACGGTCTTTGCTTTCAAGATGCGTTTCCCGTCAAGCTTGCCGCCTTGTTCGATCATCGCGAGGAAGCGCATGTAGTCGCGTGCGGTGCCGACCAATCCGCCGCCGCCGGAGAAGAAGGTCGTCGGCTTCGCGTATTTGGATTCAGCGGGCACGTCCATCACGACGAGGCCATTGGTGGAACGGCGATAATTGGCTGCGAACCGCGCCAGCTTTTCTGGCGGCACACTGAACGCAGTGTCCGTCATGTCGAGCGGTTTGAAAATTACTTTGTCGAGAAACACATCGAGGCTTTCGCCGCTCGCGACTTCGATGACTCGTCCCAACACATCAATGCCTGCGCCATACACCCAATCCATTCCGGGATCGAACGCGAGTGGGATTTGAGAAAACTTTTCGGCCATCTCGGAAAGGTTGACCGAATCCATCGGCTTGAGACGATCATAAGCCTCCGTGACGGATTCTGCACCGGAGCGATAAGTGATGCCTGAAGTGTGTAGCATCAAATCTTTGACCGTCATCGGACGTGTCGTAGTGCGGAGTCCATTCGTCGTTGCCACTTTGAGATCGGCAAAGCTCGGGATGTATTTGGAAACTGGATCATTCAACCCGATCTTGCCCGCATCACACAGAGTCAACGCCGCCGCCGTGGTGATTGCTTTGCTCATCGAGTAGATGCGGAAAATCGTATCAGCCTGCATTGGTTTGTTCGCCTCGCGATCCATCTGTCCGTAGGTGTGAAAGAAACCGATCTTTCCGTTGTGCGAAATCATGACGATACCGCCGGCAATCTTTTGGTCGGCTACCTGACGCTCCATGAACTTGTTCACCTCGGCAAGTTTGGCTTCAGACAAGCCCGCTTTTGCCGGAGTGACTTGAGCAAGTTCGCGCGCGGACAACGTGATCGCCAGCGATGCAAAGATCGCACTAAACAGGAGTGATGTGTTTTTCATGGTTGATGATGGAACTGTGCCGCAGCTTAGAGGGCAGAGGATTCCGACCTCAACCCAAACGGTGAATCTTTCTTTCAAAGGGGCGCATCTCAGTTTCTGTGAATCTCTCAATCACCCCGGGCTTTAGCCCCGGAGTGAGGCGAGGGCAAGCTACAGCCGCTTCAACGGCTTGACCGAGGCGTGGACTACATCACAACCCGAAAGCGGTTAAAACCGTTCTGCCTTCTCCGTCCGCACAACAACCGGACGAATCCTGTTGTATCAGAACCTCACCCGTCACCTGCGGCTGAATCTAGCGGGAATTTTTCTCAAGACAGGAATCGGTTGGAGTCGGTTGATCACCAAAGTGGAATCCGGCCTGATCCTCATAACCAACCGGAACGTGTCGGTCGTAGAACTTGGAGAAGATGATTTTGATCTTGGCCACGCGTTGGGCGAATCGCGACGAAACCCCTTCCAGATGGGCGTGGAGCGGAGACTGCACATCTGTTTCAACAACTGCTGCCGTGATATGGCTTGCCGTGGTCATGCCAAAATATGGTATTCGGGTTTGGAAATGACCAGAGGTTTTTTATGTAGGTGCGATTCCTCCGTGAATAGCATTGTTGTATAATTAGCAGTATGCCGATCTCTGAAACCGCCGTTCTGGGTGCGATTTCCAGCGAGCCAGACATGGTTGGCTAACACTGGCGCTGTGGATTTCACTGAGGAGAATAGGAACGCCGCGTTTACGCGGTAGAAGTATAGCTCGAATCGTTGCTGCCGCCTGAAGGCGGCGTTCCGAAGTCAAAACGCGTGCATGACGTGCATGATTGTCTGTTGAGAAGGCTTGCTGGGGCGGTTGGCGAGGCCATCATGGTTTCACAATGATCCCCGCAGCTTCCAGGAAAACGCGCCGTGCGTTCACATTGGTTGAATTGCTCGTGGTGGTGGCGATTGGCGTGATTTTCTTCATGCTGCTTCTTCCTGCTGGGACAGGAAACAAAGAACCCGCAAAACAGATTCAGTGCATGAGCAACCTTCGGCAAATTGGCATTGGATTCTGGCTTTACTCAGGAGACCACTCGAATCAGTTGCCTTGGCAGGTTTCGTCCTCAGTTAGCCAAGAGTCTGCACCAACCACAATTGCAGCCGATTATTTTACGCCCTTAACGAATTACATCAAAGTGACACGACTATTCGTTTGCCCCACAGACAAGTCCCGGCAAGCGGCCACCAACATCACCAATTTCAGCAATTCCAATCTCAGTTACTTCATCTCGCTGGATGTCTCGCTCAAATCGTCTCCAAGTCTGGCATCCACCATTCTCGCGGGCGACCGGCATCTATCGCTCCACAAGCAGGCGGTGAAGGCGGGTTTGATTGAAACAACCAACCTCGCCGCGCTCGGCTGGACGACTGAGCTTCACAATAACACGAAGAACTCACGCGGTGTGCTGGTGTTTGCTGATGGTCATGCTGAAGTCGTCAAAACCGATAAGCTGGCTGAAGTCTTACAGCGTCAATCCATCGCCACCAACCGACTGGTGATTCCATAAGCACTACCCTCCACCTTCGCCATCTTCGCGTCCTTCGCGCGGCTCTCCTGCTTGGGCTTAATGACGGAACTGCCCCTGTTTGCTGACTTTTGCGAGGCGCTTGTCCCAATCGCTCTTGTTCGCCAGCGGATCGGCGTCCGTGCCCCAGAGCTTTTTCACCATCTCTCGCTGCGGCACGAATGGACACTTCGCCTTCGGATTTTTGTGAACGCCGTCGAGCTTCTGCAACGCCAGTTGCGCGCCGGTCATCAACGGGGTTTTGCCAAGTTGCTCCTGCAACTTGTGCGTCGCGTCATCGAGTGCGCCCCAACGCTCCGCATCTGTGCGACCCCAAAGCGTAGGCTGCGTATCCAATCGCGCCAGATTCCACATGGCGATACGGATCTGGCGCACAGGCCGGAGCTGCGCGGTCATGATGTCGCGAAAGATTCCTTCGAGCGTGGTGTTGATGATCGAATTTTGAAATTGCGCGTGTTGAAAACGATGGCTACCGCTGACTTCGCTGAAATCATTGAAGCGGATCGTCAGGCTGAGTTCTCGCAACTGCAACTGCTCCCGCCGCAACTGGCCGGTCATGCGCGTAGCCTCGCTCAACGCGAACGTCAGTGCAGCTTCGTAATCCGGCTCGTCGTATGGCAACGTGGTGCTGCTCGAAATCGTGGTGCGATCCTTCACCTCCAGCATCAACGGCTCGTTCCAGCGACCGTTGGCGAACAGCCAGAGTTGCTGTCCCCAGATGCCGAACTTCTGCTTGAGCAACGTGGATGGCAGATTCGCCACATGCCCAAACGTCATCGCGCCGAGCGCGGCCAGCGAGCGTTGGCGGTTCTTCGCGATACCGGAAAGCTCGCGCACGGAGCGGTTTTTTAGAAAATCTTTCTCCTCGCCAGGTTTGATTTCCAGAAAGCCCGGCTTTGCGACATCGGTCGCGAGTTTGGCGAGGCGCGACGAACTCGCGAGTCCTGCGGACACAGGAATCTTCACCTCGCGCCAGATGCGGTCGCTGATTTCCTTCACGTAATCGGCGGCGGCGGTGTTGCGCCAGACGGTGTGATCCATCGTGGTGAAATCTAGGAAGCCTTCGTCAATAGGAGTCGGCACGAGCGTGGGAGAATATTCCTCCAGCACGCGAAACATCTCCTGCGAGAGCCTCCGATACTCGTCATAATGCGGCTTGCACAACACACCGCGCGGACAGATTCGCGCCGCCTCGAAACACGCCATGCCCGTCTTCACACCGAACTTCTTCGCGTGTTTGTTCGCCGCGATGACGATTCCATCTCCACGCCGTCCGCCGCCCACCCACACGGGGCGACCCGTTAAATCCTTGTTGAGCGCGATCTCGCAACTGGCGAAGAAACTATCGCCATCCACATGCAGAATTCGGTTGAGTGGTTTGCTGCTCATCAGTCTGGTCTTCAATCATGACTCCTCGTCTTGCGTTCCGCCACGGTGAGTTGTTCACAATTGAAGGAGCGCGGGCGGTACCAGCCCGCAGCAACCTGTTTCAAACAGAGGGACACTGGATAATTTCCACCCCGCTCTGATTGATCACACGCTGCGACTGATCTTTCAGACACAGTCGCGCTTCCTCAATTTCAGCCGCATCCTCGCACAACAGGTGGGACAAAAACCGTCCAAGGTCGGGAAGGTTTATAATTCAATTGGTTTCGTTTTCGGCCTTGCCCCTTTGTGCATGGCATCCCGCATGCCGAACAGAAACTTGATTCCACGCGGCGGCATGTTCATCCTGATGATGTCTGAGGCTCGTTGAATCGGGTCGTAAATGACCGCTAAATCCCAACCGAACAAAACCATGTCATCACTCGCAGGAAAAACCGGAATCGTCTTCGGCGTCGCCAACAAACGCTCCATCGCATGGGCCATTGCCCAGGCATGGCACAAGGCTGGCGCGAAACTCGCCTTCACCTATCAGGGCGAACGCCTCAAGGAAAACGTCGAGGAACTCGCTGGAACATTCGGCAGCGACACACTCCTGATGCCGTGCGACGTAACCAAGGACGAGGACATCGCCCGCGTGTTCTCCGATGTGGGTGCGAAGTTTGGGAAATTGAATCTACTCCTGCACTCCGTGGCGTTCGCGCCCAAGGAAGCGCTCGAAGGATTGTTCATCAACACCACTCGCGAAGCCTATCGCGTGGCGCATGATATCAGCGCGTATTCGCTCGTGGCGTTGGCGCGCGGGGCTGAACCGTTGATGACCGAAGGTGGCAGCATCGTGGCCATGAGTTATTACGGCGCTGAGAAAGTTGTGCCTCATTACAACGTCATGGGCGTGGCCAAGGCGTCGCTCGAAGCCAGCACGCGTTACCTCGCTTATGATCTCGGCCCGAAGAAAATCCGCGTCAACTGCATCAGCGCTGGCCCTGTGAACACTCTCGCCGCGCGCGGCATCGCTGGATTTGGCGACATGCTCAAGCACTACGAAGCGCACTCGCCGCTCAAGCGCAATGTTCTTCCTGATGAACTCGGAGCCACCGGGACATTTCTCGCAAGTGACGGCGCAGCGGCCATCACGGGCCAAGTCCTCTACGTGGACTGCGGCTATCAGATCATGGGGATGTAACCATTCCGCGATTCACGAACGGTGATCCTGTACGGACGCGATGCCTGAAAGCGGTGCTGAAGCCCTCATCGTTACGCACATTCCCGGAGGTGATTTCAAGATAGAAAAGACGCGGCGCATTCTGGGAGCGGGAATAGATGCATACGCTGATTGAACCCGAAACAATGGCCGTGGAGCAGTGCCAGATTTCGAGATGAGTATGGCGTGTTGAAACTTCCCCGGAGCGCCGACGTAACGTCGGCTTAACGCGTGGTAAAACGGCGATGTGCGAAGATCGTAGAAAATGTCGCGTGAACTTTGCTTTGATCACCCAAAGCCGGTCGCAGACCGGCGCTCCGCAGACGCACCGCCGCGTAGTCGGCCATTCAACCCTCCGCCTCAAACCAATCCCTGAAGAATCATCGGCAATCGTTCGAGGCTGCGGCGGAGGGCGGCGTGGGCGATGGCGCGTTCGGCTTCTCCTTTTTGCGGGAACAAAATATCCCAACCACTTGCGCCAGTCCAAATCTCAGATGTGACGATGGAAGTTTCCCCGCTGTTGCCAATCTGCGCGTGGCGGACGAGCAGGTTGGCGATCTGCACAGATGCAATGATCTGGCTGTGATGTCCGGCGCGTTCGGGTTCATGATGGTAACGCGCTGTCTCGATCATGATGTCGGGGAGATTATGGTTCTGGAGATAGATCGCGCCGAGTTCGGTATGTTGGATGCCGAGGACTTCCGTCTCCAGTTCAAGCAACGGGCGGGGTTCAAGGGCGATGCGGCGTTGTATCTCCACGAAATGATCGGGGAACGTGGCGGCCATGACGATCTTGCCCATGTCATGCACGAGTCCGGCCACGTAATCGGAATCGTCGGGAGGCGGCTGCACGCAACTGATGACTTCGCGGGTCATGATGGCGACGCCGATGCAGTGCTGCCAGAATTCGCGCCACGGGAAAGGAGTGTTGCCCGCCATCTTCTGAAAATCTTCGATCACGGGCGTGACCATCGCGAGCTGACGGATCTGGCGGATGCCGAGATAGAATACCGCTTCCTCGATGTTATTGACGGGCGTGCTGAGTCCAAAATAGACAGAGTTGACGAGCCGGAGCAATCGCGCGGTGAGGCTGGGGTCGCGACGGATGATCTCGGAAATCTGGTGTGTGTAACGGCGGTCGCTGTTCAGCAACTCGCGCAATGCGCTGTCAATGCTTCGGAGCGACGGCAAGCGCGCGCAACCTTTCACACGCTCGTCAATGAGCGCCCGACTCACCGGCGACAACTCCACGCGAGGTGGCGACTCGGTCGAAACCGGGATTTCTGGCAACGTAGCCGTAGTCATCTCTAAGGTTATCGTCAGAATTGGCAGGGAGGTGAAGGGTTGATTTCAGCTTCGCTAGGAGACTGACTGTGACTGACAATCGCGGTGCTACCGCAAGTACAACCAAGCTCATCACGGTGCGGCGCCCACCGCAATTGATGAGAGCGCGCGTCACGATGCCCGGCACTTTCACGTTCAACCTCGAAGGGGAAACCAATGTGACCTACATACTCCAGTCCTCCGCCGACGGCGTGAACTGGACCAACGTGATGACGTTGCCGAGTCCTGACCTACCCGCGCCAGCCACCGTGCCCACCAGCGGGCAAGAGCCGATGCAGCTTTGGCGCGCAGTGATGCAGTAAATGGGAGTGACGGCAGCCGCCCTTGGCAAGACTGACCAAATTTCCAAGCAGTTCGGCTCAGCGGGCAATTCGGACGAACGCCACGTTCCTTGCATGGCTCTTCTCGATGACACTGCGCGCTCGCCATGAATTTTTGCTTCCTCTATGCTTCGATCAAAGTGGCTCTTTCGAAGGCAACGCGGGCGCGCTGGTTTACTGCGATAATTCTCGCGGCGGGCGTGGCGTTCCTCGGATGGAGCTTGCTGATCCCGGATTGGCAACCCGCCGTACTCAGTCAGCGCGCCAGCTACGATTCGCTTCATTCTTTCGCCGGAGTTGATGCGCGCTCCACCGATGATTCTCCGGTCGTCATCATTTATCTCGACCTCCATTCCTATGCCGAGCGCAATCTCGATCCTGCAAAACCCTGGCCGCGCGAACTGCACGCTCAGTTGTTGCGCCGGCTCAATGCCGCTGGAGCAAAAGCCGCCGTGTTCGACATTGTCTTCAGCAGTGCCGGCCAGGACGCGACTGCCGACAACGCTTTGGCGGACGCCATCCGCGACAACGGCAAGGTGATTCTCGCTGCCGAATACAACGACAAGGCAAGTGTTGCCACTGATAATGATCATCCGGGTGCCAAGCTCGGCTCCGTGGGCAATATCTATGAGCCGTTTGCCCGCGCCGCCGTGGGAATCGGCATCGCTTCGCTGGGCATTGACGACGACCGCGCCGTGCGCCATTTCGTGGCGGGGTTCGCCGCGAGCGAGCAACCCGCTCTGGCGTGGGCGGCGGCCAGCGCGTTGCGCTTACCCGTTACTCAGTCAGCCAATGCGATGGGCGTGGCAAATCAATCGTGGATTCGTTACTACGGCCCGCCGCTGACGATCCCGCATATCAGCTTCAGCCAAGCACTCACCTCCGACGGCGTGCCCGACGATTTCTTTCGCGGCAAAATCGTCTTCATCGGCGCACGACCGAGTTTGGGAAACTTCAACGACCGGCAGGACGAATTCCGTAGTCCATTTCACTCGTGGAAGTACAAGGAGCTCTTCCTCCCGGGCGTCGAAGTTCACGCCACGCAGATGCTCAACCTCATTCGCAATGACAATCTCCATCGCCTCTCGTCCGGCAAGGAAACCGCAATCCTGGTGCTGGTTGCGCTGATCTTCGGCGGAGGATTGATCTGGTTGCGCCCGATTCCAGCCACCATCGCTGCTCTCGCGGGCGCAATCGCGACGCTGGGGCTCGCGCGAGTCGGCTTCAATCACGGCGACTGGTTTCCGTGGCTGATTGTTTCCGTCGCGCAAATTCCTGCCGCACTGGGCGGCGCGGTTTTGTTCTGCTCGGTGGAATGGTATCGCGTCCGAAAGCGCTTCGAAGCAGCCAAGAAGATTGCAGATGCAAAAATCCGCGAGCAGGCGGCGCTGATCGACAAGGCGCACGATGCGATTCTGGTTCAGAATTTAAGCGGCCAGATTGTTTATGCGAACCGCAGCGCGGAACGGTTGTATGGTTGGAAGCTTGACGAACTCCAGCGCGATGGCGCGCAGGAGGAATTGTTTGCGCCGGACATTGCCAACGCCAAAACGGCTCGCGCGGCCACGCTCAAGGACGGCGAGTGGAACGGCGAACTGCGACAACAAACCAAGGTCGGTGGAGTGGTCATTGTCGCGAGCCGATGGACGTTGATCCGCGATGAAGCCGGCCAGCCGCGCGAATTGTTGCTCATCAACGGCGACATCACCGAGCAGAAAAATCTGGAGCAGCAATTCCTGCGCACGCAACGGATGAATACCATCGGCACGCTCGCCGGCGGCATGGCGCACGATCTTAACAACGCGCTGGCACCGATCCTCATGGGCGCACAACTGCTCCGCCGCAAGGCGAAAGACGACGAAACGCGCGAACTGCTCGGCATGATGGAAGCCAGCACGCATCGCGGCGCGGACATGGTGCGGCAGGTGTTACTCTTCGCGCGCGGGCGCGGCGGGGATTTTGAGAGACTCGAACTCGGCGCACTCGTGAAGGAACTTGAAAAGATGGTGCGTGAAACGTTTCCGAAAAACATCACGGTGAATTCCTTTCTGCCGGGTGATCTCTGGTCCGTGCGCGGTAATCCCACGCAGATGCATCAAGTCCTATTGAATCTCTGCGTCAACGCCCGCGACGCCATGCCAGACGGCGGAAATCTTTCCTTTGTGGCCGACAACGTGGAACTGACTGTTGCAGAAGCCAGCACGATTCCCGAAGGCAAGCCGGGCGAATTTGTTTCGCTGCTCGTGTCCGACACCGGCACAGGGATGCCGCCGGAAGTTCGCGCAAAAATCTTCGAGCCGTTCTTTACCACAAGGGGCGTAGGGCGCGGCACCGGCATCGGTTTGGCCACGGTGCTGCGCATCGTGAAAAGCCACGGCGGATTCATGCGCGTGGAAAGCGAGACGGAACAGGGAACATCGTTTGAGGTGTTTCTCCCGCGCGACGTGGAGGCCGCCGCAGTTTCAACTGCAACCACCGCGACGGAATTGCAACGCGGGCATGGCGAATTGATCCTGGTGGCAGACGACGAGATCGCCATCCGCGAACTGGTCGCCGCCGAGCTTGGCGCGTTTGGTTATCGCGTGTTGAAAGCGGCGGATGGCGCGGAAGCCGTCGCCATGTTCCGACGACATGCCGACGAAGTGTGTTTGTTCATCACCGACGGCGCGATGCCCGTGATGTCCGGCGCCCAGGCGATTGCCGAGTTGCGGAAACTCAAGCCCGGTCTGCCGGTGCTGCTCACCAGTGGCGAGCAGGGCGCAGAAAGATTCGATGACGTGGTGGCGGTGAACAAACCATTCGCGTTCGAGGAATTGCTCGTCGCGATTCAGCGAGGACTTGGGAAATAATCCCGCCGCCAGACTTCCACGCTTGGATTCCGACGCATTTTCGATACATTCGCGGCACATGGCAACCATCGAAAAATTCTCCTGTCTCATCGTGGACGACGACACATCGTTCGCTGCGATGGCAGCGCAGGTCGTTCGCGATGAAGGTGGCAAGCCGACTGTGGCAAAGAATCTTGCCGAGGCGCGTGAAGCGACGACCGGTGAGTCTTTCGACCTCGTGCTGCTCGATAACCACCTGCCCGACGGTAAGGGCTATGATTTCTTTGATCAACTTTCTCGACGCAATCCCGACGCACCGATTGTGATGATCACCGGCCTGCCGAATTTGGGCGAGGCCATCACTCTGACGCGCAACGGCCTGTTTGACTACCTCACCAAGCCAATCACTGTGGACGCACTGACCGCGTGCCTGCGCCGCGCCAAACTGCGGATCGCCACTCAGGAAACATCCGGCAGCGCCGCGGAATTTTTCGGCGCTGCTCCGGTGATGCGAGAAGTTTTCGCGCAACTTAAACAAGCTGCCAAGCATGCTTCCAGCACTGTTTTGCTCACCGGCGAAACCGGCAGCGGCAAAGACATGGCCGCCCGGGCGCTGCATCAACTCGCCTTTCCTGATGGCAAAGCGCCCTTCATCGCCGTGAACTGCGCGGCATTGCCAGGGGAGATGTTTGAATCGGAGTTGTTCGGCGCGGAACGCGGTGCGTTCACCGGGGCGGATCGGAACCGCGGCGGGTTGGTTGCGGCGGCGGCCGGCGGAACTTTGTTTCTTGATGAAATCGGTGAGGTGTCGCTAGTGTCGCAGGCGAAATTGCTGCGCCTGCTGGAAGCGCGTGAATTCCGTTCACTTGGTAGCACGGAAAGCCAGCCGTTCACCGGGCGCTTCGTGGCGGCGACAAACAAGAACCTGGCGGACGAAGTCAAAGCGGGACGTTTCCGCGAAGATTTGTTGTATCGCCTCGATGTGTTTGCGGTGGAGTTGCCCCCCTTACGAAAGCGCCGCGGCGACATCGCGGGACTGGCGGAATTGCTTCTCGCCCAACTCGCCAAAAAATATGAGCGGACTAAGCCGTTGCTCAAGTCGGATGACCTCGCGGCGCTCAACAACCACAGCTTCCCCGGCAATGTCCGCGAGTTACGCAACGTCATCGAGCGCTCCTTACTGCGCACGGGCGAGGACGCGAAGTGGCTCGCGTTGGATGTAAATTGGTTGAGTCGCACGGCTGCCCCCACCGCATCCGCCAAAGCCGAAGAGCCTTTGCCCGCCGACCGCAAGCTCACGCCCGTCGAAGCGCAGGAATACCGACTGATTCGCGACACACTGCGCGAGTGCAACGGCGGGATCCGTCGCGCGGCGACCAAGCTTGGATTTTCGCCGCAAGCCCTGTTGCGTCGTTTGGAGAAGTGGCCGGAATTGCGCGGGTCTTGATTCTTCCTGGAGTTTTCTTCTAACCGTTCCGGTTTCGATCCTACTGGAATGCTTTCTCTCGTGGTTGTTCCCTTTTCGGTACACTCAGACCCCTTTATCATATAAATATCTCGTGGCATAAAAGCGGCTGAAGTCGCGGCTAAGGAAGCGGTTTTTAGAACCCCTAACCAACACGATTGGCATGCGATATTTATTTTATTCTCACGACGGTATGGGGCTTGGGCACACACGCCGTAACCTTGCCGTGGCAAAGGCGCTCACGGAATTGTCGCCGGAAGCGACTGTTTTACTCGTCACAGGCACGAGTCATATCAGTCGTCTGGCGCTTCCACCCAACGTCGAAATCCTCAAGCTGCCTAGTATCCGCAAGGTTTCCAACGGCGAATACTCCTCGCGAAGCCTTGGCATTTCTGGTGACGACATCCGAGACCTACGCTCGCGACTGCTTCTCGCAGCGGTGAAGTCGTTTCAACCCGCGGTGGTGCTGGTGGATAAACATCCGTTCGGTGCGGGGGGTGAATTCAAAGCAGGCCTAAAAGCATTGCGGCGACAAGGCGGGCGGGCTGTGTTGGGTTTGCGGGATATCCTGGATGAACCCGCGTGCGTTCTGGCTGAGTGGCGTCCCTATCGGATGCAGCATCGTATCGCCCAATACTACGATCAGGTATTCATCTACGGCCAACGCGCGATTCTTGATCCGACTGTTGAGTATCGATTTCCACCCAATCTTGCCGCGCGTACGAAGTTTTGCGGCTATGTCGTCAATCGCGATTCTGCGCAGGAGCTTGGGGATTTTCAACCGTTGCTTGCTGATCCTGTGAAAGATACGCGACCCACGGTGCTGGCCACGGCTGGTGGTGGAGAAGATGGATTCGCATTGCTGGAAACATTCATGCACGCGGCAGCTGGTGCCCCGTGGCATGGCGTGGTGGTGGCTGGGCCGATGACCCCTGAACCGCAGATGCAGGCATTGACGCGACTCGCCGCAGAGAATGGTGTGATACTCCGCAAGTTCGTGCCTCAACTTCCGACGCTGTTCAAATCCATAGCTGCACTTGTCTCGATGGGGGGATACAACACCATTGCCGAGGCAGTCTCGCAAGGCGTGCCAACAGTTTGCGTGCCGCGCGTCGTGCCGCGAACTGAGCAGTTGATCCGCGCTGAAGCCTTTGCGCGACTCGGTTTGTTGCACGCGCTGCATCCTGAACAACTTAATCCGCAAAGTTTGCGCTCGAAAATCTCCTGTGCCATCGCCAGACCGCGAAATCAATTGTCTCGTCGTGCGGAGCAGGAGTTGCGATTCGATGGCGGACGACAGGCTGCAAGTCATCTGCTGCAACTCGCCATGGCAACCAGGCTGGGTGAACCGGCCGTTGCTTGACGAATACAAACGGAACTTATCCGATTAATGTCTAAACCCGTCGAACTGGAGAAAAGCCTGCCGAGTTTGTGGCGCATCACGCGATATTTCTGGCCGCATCTGCGGCAGTATCGCGGCCTGATCGTCGGCTCGATGAGCGCGCTGTTTCTCGAAGTCGGATTGCGTCTGCTCGAGCCGTGGCCGCTGAAATTTATTTTTGATTACATCCTCGGCACCAAAGCCACGGGCAAGATCAAGCAACTGCCCGAGTTTCTCCGATCCTACGACACAATCACGCTGCTGACTTTTGCGGCGATTGCGGTGGTGGTCATCACGAGCTTGCGGGCTTTGGCGGCTTTCTGGCAGACCGTCGGTTTTGCGAAGCTTGGGAATCGCGCGCTCGGCAAAGTGCGCAGTCAACTCTATCGCCATGTCCAATATCTCTCGCTCTCGTTTCATACGCAGGCCAAAACCGGCGACCTCGTCGTGCGGCTCATGGGCGATGTGGGTATGTTGCAAGACGTGGCTGTCACCGCGTTGCTGCCGATGCTGGCGAAAATTCTGATTGTGGGCGGCATGATCGCGTTGATGTTTACGATGAACTGGCAGCTTGCAGTCATCGCTGTAGGTGTGTTTCCACTCTTTTGGCTGAGGACCATCGCGCTCAGCAAAAAGATGCAGGAAGTCGCCAAGAAACAGCGGCGTCAGGAAGGTGCGATGGCTGCCTCTGTCGCGGAGTCTCTGCAAGCCATCCGCACTGTTCAGGTGCTGTCTCTCGAAGATCGTTTCTCTGAAACCTTTTCATCTGAAAATGACCGCAGCGCAAAACAGGACGTGCGCGGCAAGCGTCTCTCTGCAGCACTTGAACGCAGCGTGGATGTGCTCGTCGCAATCGCGACTGCGCTGGTGCTATGGTTTGGCACCCGCCTTGTGCTGGATTTTAAAGTGACGCCCGGAGAGCTGATCGTGTTCCTAGCATATCTCAAATCCGCGTATCGCCCCGTCCAAGATTTTGCCAAGTATACCTCGCGCCTTGGGAAAGCCTCCGCTGCGGGAGAGCGCGTGATTGATCTGCTCGAACGGGTTCCGGATGTGCGCGACCTGCCCGGCGCAGTGCGGGCTCCGGCGTTGAGCGGCGCGTTGCGGTTTGATCGTGTGAGTTTCAGCTACGAGAGTGACCGCGAGTTGTTGACGGACATTGATCTTGATGTGAAGCCCGGCCAGCACGTGGCCCTCGTCGGGTCGTCTGGTGGCGGCAAGACAACGTTGTTCAGTCTCATCCTGCGCCTCTACGACCCTGTGAAAGGCCGCGTCCTCGTGGACGGGCGCGACCTGCGTGAGTTCACAATCGAATCTCTCCGCTCCCAGATCAGCGTCGTGTTGCAAGATAACGTGCTGTTCGCCGCAAGCGTGAAGGACAACATCGCGTTCGGCTCGCCCGGGGCGTCGTTAGAGGAGGTGCAGGCGGTCGCCCGTCTCGCCAATGCGCATGATTTCATCATGGCGTTGCCGAAAGGTTACGACACAGTGCTCGGCGAACGCGGTGTCAACCTCTCGCACGGTCAACGCCAACGCATCGCCATCGCTCGGGCTGCGATCCGCAAAGCCCCGTTCCTCATCCTCGACGAGCCCATGACCGGGCTGGATCGCAAGAATGAACGCGAAGTTCTCGACGCGCTGGAGGGGTTGTATCATTCGCGAACGACCTTCCTCATCACACACGATCCTCGGCATGCGGCCATGGCAGATTTGATTCTGTATCTCGATCAAGGCCGCGTCGTCGAACGCGGCACCCATGCAGAATTGATGTCGTTGAACGGACGTTATGCCGCGCTGCATCGCGTGAGGACTTTAGAACACGTAGGGGATGCGCCTCAGGCCGCTGCTGAAATGTCATCTCCCATTCAAATCATCCCCACAGCCGTCGCGTCATGAAAATCCTCTATCTTTGTGCTGATGCCGGAATCCCTGTGCTGGGCCGCAAGGGCGCGGCCGTGCATGTGCGTGAGATGTGTGGTGCGTTCGAGCGCGCGGGACACGGTGTTACGCTGGCGGCCCAGACGTTAGTGAAAGCTGAGGACGATGAACGGGCGAAGGTTCGGGCGCAATTGATCCATATTCAATCAAGCGCAACCACGACAAGCGTGGTCCATGAGTTCAAACAATTTCATGAGCAATTAGGTCTGGAGAATTCGCTGCCGGGCGAACTGCGTCGTGTGCTCTTCAATGAAACGTTCTACCAAGAGCTGAAACGCCGTTTCATCCGCAAGCGCCCTGCCTTCATCTACGAACGCGCCTCGCTGTACGGGACGGCCGGCGTGCGTCTAGCCGCCAAATTGAAGGTGCCGCTCGTTGTGGAACTCAACGCGCCGCTCGCCGTCGAGCAAGCGACGTATCGCGCCACGGGCTTTGGCGAACTGGCGGCGCAGGCGGAGCGCTGGACGTTGACGCGTGCCGATGCCGTCGTGGTGGTTTCCGCTGAACTCGCGAAGCATGTCCGATCTTTAGGCGTGAAAGCGAATCGTATTCACGTCATGCCAAACGGCGTAAATCCCGAACTGTTTCGACCGTCGCCGGTCCGCGCTAAAAACCTGACGCCGCCCACTGTGGGCTTCGTCGGCGGGTTACGCCCCTGGCATGGTGTCGAGGTATTGCCGGAATTGCTGGCGCGATTACAGCGGCGGCGGCCCGGAACGCGATTAATCATTGCGGGCGATGGCCAATTGCGCGGGGAACTGGAGCTGGCATTCAAGAAGCATAAACTCACCCAGCTGGTGACGTTCACGGGGGCCATATTGCACGAAGAAATCCCCGCCGTGATCCGGCAATTTGATGTCGCGCTGGCGCCGTATCCGAAGCACAGCCACGATTTTTATTTCTCGCCGTTGAAGCTTTACGAATACATGGCGTGCGGCGTTCCAGTGGTTGCTGCCAAGCTAGGACAGATTGCGGAAACGGTGCGACATGGCAAAACCGGGTTGCTCTACCCTCCAGGAAATAGTGATGCGCTGGTCGCGAATTGTGAACGCTTGTTGGGTGACGAAGCGCTGCAGCGGCGACTCGGTTCGGCGGCGGCAAAGTTGATTCACGCCAAGTTCACTTGGGATCACAATGCGTCCCGCGTGGTTGCGTTGGCGAAGAAACTAAACGCTTAAACATGACTCCGCTCCGTCTCGTTTACGTGCTGCACATCTTTCCGAAACTTTCGGAAACATTTGTCGCCGGTGAGTTAGCCGAGTTGCGGCGGCGCGGAGTTGAGTTGCGGATATTGTCTTTGCTTCCGCCCCGGGAGGTGTTGCAACACGAAATCATACGCCGCGCCGGGCTCACTGAGCTGACGACATACGATGTTTCGAAATTCGCCGACGTGATCCGAGAATTCAAACCGCATCTATTGCACGCGCACTTCGCGACAGAGGCGACGGCTAAAGCGCGCGAACTTTCGAAGCTCACCGGCGTGCCTTACACGTTTACGGCACATGGTTATGATATCCATCGCAAACCGCCGGCCGATTTTCGCGATCGGGCTCTGTTGGCTAGGGCTGTCGTCACGGTTTCTGATGCCAATGCAGATTATATCGCGCACCAGTTTCAAGTGCCCCGCGACCATCTCCGCGTCATTCCGTGCGGCGTGAATACGGACGAGTTTGCACCAGCAGCGTTACCGATAGCGGTGGCCGATAATCCGGCGTTATGGTTAGTCTGCGTGGCGCGTCATGTGGCGGTGAAGAATCTTGGATTGTTACTTGATGCGTGTGCGGAGTTGCGTCGGCGGGGCGTCGAGTTTCGGTGCGCGATGATCGGCGATGGACCGCTCGGGGATGAGTTGTTGGCCAAGCGGGATGAGTTGAAATTGCAGTCGTTGGTGACCCTGCCCGGCGCTTTGGACCAAGCGGAAGTGCTCAAATGGTGGCAACGCGCGGCTGTGGGTGTTTTGTCCAGCCAGAACGAGGGAATGCCCGTGTGTTTAATGGAGGCGGCGGCTTGCGGCGTGCCCGTGGTCGCGCCCTCTGTCGGGGGTATTCCTGAACTTGTTCAGGACGGTGTGACGGGGTTGCTAACAAAGGCAAATGATTTGAACAGCTTAGCGACTGCTTTACAGCGATTGCTATGCGATAGCGACTTGCGAATCCGACTAGGGCAGGCAGCGCGTCGCCGAGCGGAACAGAGTTTTTCTGTGCATCAGCAGGTGACTAAGCTGATGGAGTTATGGGCTGCCATTGATGGTAACTCCTGCCTTTCCAGACCCCACTCGGATGAGCGGGGGAACGCGGTGATATCTCCTGAGTCTCTGATGTTTAAAGAACCTTCACAGCGCGTCATCCCAGTAAGCGATCCATTTAACGCCGCCATTGATGTGGAGTTGCCGACGGTGGTGGCAGCGATTGATCCAGCGCTCGCAGCGGCGGAGTTGAAGCGGCATCTTCCAAGGGTATCTGGTGAGGGGCGGTTGAAGTTAAAAGCCATCCGCGTCGTGCGACACAAACCCGGTAAGCGTTGCGTCGTTGAATATGACTTAAAAACAAAGCGCCCTGGTCAAGTCGATGAGGAGGTGACCATTATCGGAAAGATTCGCTCGCGTCGCTCCGGCAACGAGGGTTTTCGTCAGCAGGAAATGGTTTGGAATGCTGGGTTCGCGGCGGACAGCGCGGACGGCATTTCTGTGCCTGAACCTGTGGGCGTGATTTCGGAATTCAAGATGTGGTGTCAGCGAAAGGTCGCGGGCCATGTCTCAACTGATTTGCTGACGGGCGGGAACGGCGTCGGGGTTGCGCGTCGCATCGCCGACGCGATCCACAAATTGCACCGCGCGAATTTGCCCACGGACAAGACTCACACGATGGCGGACGAGTTGAGGATACTTCGCGAGTGCTTCAACAAATTGTCGGCGCAGAAACCGGAATGGATCGGGCGACTTGCGAAACTGAGGGTCGGATGTGAGGAACATGGATTAAGCCTGCCAGCAAGGCCTGTTTGCGGCATTCATCGCGATTTCTATTCCTCGCAAGTCATCGTGGACGGATCGCGGTTGTGGCTGATTGACTTTGATTGTTTCTGTTTGGGCGATCCCGGGTTGGACATCGGCAATTTTATCGGTCACGTGACGGAGCAGGCGCTGCGGGAAATGGGCAATGCTGATGCGCTGCGCGACGTAGAGCTTGCGATGGAAGACCGCTTTGTGGAGTTATCGGGCGAACAAGTGCGTCCGTCTGTGCGGGTGTATTCAACGCTCACGCTGGCGCGGCATGTTTATCTAAGCGCTCAATTTCCAGAGCGCCGGCACACGACGGAGCGGCTGATGGAGTTGTGCGAGCAGCGGTTGGGGCTTCACTCGGTCAGCCCATAAGCGGGCAGGCCTGTTCTCGCGCGGCGCAACTCCCCCGTCTTGCCGTGTCAATTGCCGCGTGGCCTTAGCCGAGCATGGTCAAACTTCGCCTGCTGGAAGATTTCCATAGAAGTTCGCCGAAATGGGGCACTTCATCACTCACTGAACTCTCACTCGATAGAAGCGCGAAGCGTTGGTGGCTGTCGTGTCGGTCTTAGACATGGTGCTGCCGTTGCCGGGGATGGCGGGGAGGAGTGAATTCCAGGTAGGAGCGGCTAGGTTAGTTTTGTATTCAACGATGTGGTTCGAGCCTGAGAGCGTATTGAACTGGATTGTGACGCTATTCCCGATTTTAGTGATATTCGAAACCCTGATGGCAGCTATTGAACCGCAGGGGTTGTTGTACGTGCCGTTGTTGACAACTGTGCCAATGACTGTGCCGCAACCCGTGACCGTGGCGTTGGGGGAGATCACTAGACCGTCAGCAAAAGTGTAAGTGCCGCCGAGCAATTCGAGTGTGGCGGGATTGATGCCGTCGCCTACGGTAAACGGCTGGCTGTTGGAGACCGTGATCGTCTTGGCTCGGATCAAGCCATTGTTGAAAGAAAATGTTGCGTTAGAATTATTGATTAACAATTTGTCCGTGGTCAATGTGCCGCCATCCATAGTCGCGATACCGGAACTGATCTGCACAGAGGCACTGCCTGTGGAATTGGTCACAATGACCCGGCCGCCACTTAAGTTAAGTTGCCCGCTTGAGACGAGCGGCGTGCCGACGATGAGGTTAGAGGAACAAATGAAATTCCCGGACGAGACGGAGAATGTGCCGGAGGGTGCGTTGGTCCCATCTTCGGAGCAGGCCACCCGAACACGCCGGCCAATTAATGTTCCCCCAGTGATGGAGAGATCACCAGAGCCTGCGCGGCCTACCCAAAGATCATCGCTGGTCACGGACAGAGTGCCGCCCTGAACCTGAACAGTACCGGATGCTCCCGCAAATCGTCCAATGGACAAGTCGCCAATAAGAGAAACATTGGCGTTGTTCTGAACCGTCAAAGTTCCGCTGCTGCCAAAATGTCGTCCCACAGAAGTGTTGGTGAGAACGACGTTGGCATTGGTGACGAGCATCGCGCCGATGCCTTGGCGGCCGATGGCGACGATGTCGTTTGTCGCGAAGAATTGCCCCCCCGTGATGTTGATGTTGCCTGTCACAACGTCGGAGTCCGCGATGTGAATTTCTGTGCCAATGACTGCGACACCCCCGCGTTGATTGAAGTCCGCATTTTCCAAATTGGCTACGATGAAGAGATTGTCTAAGGAGAACGGAATCATTCTGAACGTGCCGCCGGTGAAGTTGTAGGTGCCAACTCCTCGATTGCCGAGGCTGAGGTCGCCAAATGAAACCGTGCCACCGGTCTGGGTGAAGGTGGCTGTGGAGCTGTCGGCAATTTTTGCAAAGCCGTTCGTGGCGGTCAGGCTACCACTGGAAATCGTGACGTCCGCAGTGGTGGATTGACTTTGTCCTGCGCTGAAATCGCTCAACAGATTGACGGCCCCTCCAGCGATGGTCAGGGTGTTGGCTGATCCGAGGATGGATCCCATGGCCAGTCGCAGCGAATTGACGGCCCCTCCTTTCACAGTGAGGCTAGTGGTCGCTCCGGCGAAGCGGCCCATCCGGATGCCTGTTGTTCCAGCGATGGCGTTTAGTGTGCCGGAATTGATAAGCATCGTGCCTGATTGGAGATCGCAGTTGGTTCTGCAAGTCAGACTTCCCGAATCCAGGATTAAAGAGCCACCGACGATATCGAAGTTGCCAGTCGCGTTCACAGCAGAGTTGGTGATGGCAAGAGCGCCGCGATTGGAAACTAGGAATGCTCCCGAGGTCGTCAACGGGGTGGCGAGAGGAACATTCACCAGCGCCAGCGTGTTGGCTGAATCGGTGGGTGCCGAGAGGGTGAAGCTGCCAAGTAAAAGAGTTGCCGACGAAGTCGCCGCGTTAATCGTGACGGTTTTAATACCGGCGTTGGTAATCTGGGTGGGGTCAACCCCAGCCGAATTATTTGGCGCAATGGCGAGCGACCAGTTCGTGCTAATTTGCCACGGTGAACTAGCGGAATTAGTCCAGTTATTAGGCACAGCCTTCGAGGCTTGGGTGGAAGCTGCTATTATTATCAAAGCGACCGCGCTGACTCGCACTGTGTGTGGCCATTTATTCATATCAAAAAGCTTTGCGGATTGCGGAAAACAAAACTGTGTCTGTGACTTGAGCCTCAGGCGACGTCGTGATCGGACGAGGTGCGCGGGTTTGCGTTCCGACTCTATTAGCAACCGCCCTGCCAACGTTAAATCGTGCGTGGTGACAGTCTTGGAAGACTATTGTCGTTCCAGTTGCGGAATCATCCGTTCCATATCCGGCCCAAAACACTTCGGCCAGCTGCTGTTTTGTGCTGAAAAGTATAGTTGGTCTGATTTTTGCGGGCGTCGGAGACGGTGAAGATACCAACATCAGTTGTCATTCAAACGGGGTTTCCGGGGCGAGACATGAGGTTACGCGGAGCGTTCACTTTGATCGAACTGCTCGTCGTTATCGCCATCATCGCAATTCTAGCGGCGATGTTGTTGCCCGCGCTCTCAATGGCGAAAGAAAAAGCGCGGGGGATTTCTTGCGTCAATAACCTGCGACAAATCGGCCTCGCCATCACGATGTATGCCGGGGACAGCAACGATTATCTCGTGCCTGCCGAATACAATCTGCGGAACGGTGCGAAGTTCGAGGAGGGTTGGCCCACCCTTCTTTACAATGGGAAATACCTCCCCGCGCAACGTGCGCCGACTTATTACAAAATCGCCGATCAAGGGACGGTGTTTCGCTGTCCGTCGGCCTTGCCGAAGGTCTATAAATTCGGTCCGGCGAGCCGCGATGATCCGGAAGGCGCCATGGCGTGGCCTTACACATCGCAGAGCACTGGGAAGGAGTTTCACATTGATTGCTGGTATGGCATCAACGGATCTACGGGCAATCCGCAGAAGTGGCCGTTCGTTCGGCTGCCGACCGATGGCGCAGGCGGTGCGGCGAACAATAAGCTCACCAAGGTGGCGCTCTATTCGCGAATGCCAGCGATCTTTGACGGTTACTGGTTGCACAACGGGAAAGACGAACGTGTGAACGCGCGTCATGGCAAGCGCAAGAAGACGAACATTTTGTTTTTCGATAATAGCGTCGGGGGCTACGACACCTTTCGTATCCCCAGCGTTCGTGAGAAGCAATTGACGAGTGATATCCAGTGGCGTTTCCCAGTAGAACCCACACCCGAAAATTGAGCGGATTACTTTACCATGAGTTCAAGTGTAAAAAACATCATCATCATCACGAGCTGCGTGATTGTCGTCGCCATCTCTGCTATCTGGATTTACTGGCGAGAATTTAAGATGCCGCAGCACGACGTGGCGTTGCATCAGCGAGTAGGTGAAATCATGGCGGAGCAAACAGCTCGAGTGGCTGGGCCAAATGGGAAAATAGTCTTAATCACCATTCCCATCGGCGGTATGCCAGAACTCAAGACCCAACTCGAAGCCTTTCGCAGCGCGCTCAAGAAGCTTGGAAGTTACGAGCTGCGCGAATACGAAATGGATACCAAGGATCAGGACAAATATGGCGTCGGCAGCGGTTTGTCCGGGCGGCGCTACGTGCGAACGGTGAACAAGAACCTTGATGCAGCAGCTGTGGTTTCATTCGTCGGAGCACCGAGCATGAAGGATGAAGACATCGCAGAATTGCAAAAGGCCCCCAGATTTGTCGCCCTAGCCCGGGCGGTGGACAACCTGCCGAAGTTGTTCAAGAAAGAACTTATCTCGGTGGCGGTGGCATCGCGCTTCAATTTTCCCGCGCCGGGACCGATTCAGGCAAAGACGCCGCAGGAACGGTTTGAAAAGCGTTACCAAATCGTCTCAGCCGCGAGCGTGGCCTCACTGCCCAAGCCGGAATGACACGGTATGAACGGTAACACCGGGGCACACTCTTGGGGTCTTGGTCCATGAACAGAAAAATTGGTCAAGGTGCTGGCGGCTCTTCACCGCCGCGTACCCGAGCAGTTCTCCGGATCCGATGTAACGCGCCTTGACCTCGGTTGAGACGATTCGCCATGTGGTTTTGTTCCGGGAGCGGAACGGTGGGCCGGAAGAGCAAGCTGTGGCTCGCGGAAATCACCCAAAAACAAGGCGATTTGACCAATGGCAAGGCGGCTGCTAAAGAGAATGAGTGCGCATGAAGTTTTCATGTGTGCTGGTGTCTTGGATAAATGCAAACTCTTGAACTCACAGCCGGGATACGTTCCTGCCACGGCAGGCGGGTGAGTCGTGCCTTGGTCATGGCGGCAGGGCTGGGGCTGTTCTTGTTCGCCAAAGTCGCTTCCGGGCAATCGCTGGAAGACTTTTTCACGAACCGTATCGCGACCGCTGCGTCCTCGGGCGACATCACGACCAACAATACCACCGCTACATTTGAGCCGAACGAACCCAAACACGGCGGCAAGACGGGCGGACATTCGATGTGGATCTCTTGGACTGCGCCTGTGGATGGCGTCGTAATCTTTGATACCGTCGGGAGCACCTTTGATACGTTGCTGTCGGCTTACTATTTCCAAAACACCAACGACACCACGCTCGACAAATTAACGGAACTGGTGCGGAACGACGACGCGCCCATCAATCCTTCACCCGGGGCGCTGAAAACCAGTTTGATTTCCTTTGGCGCCCAAGCGGGCAAGAAATACGAGATCGCGGTGGATGGTTACAAAGGCGCGACTGGCAGTGTTCGCTTGCGCTGGAGTTTCGCCATCGCACCGGCAACGCCGCCGATCGTCCTCAGCACGCCAAACAGTCGGGCGCTTAAACTGGGCGACCCTGTGACGTTGTCGATCGCCCTGACACCCGAGCCGAACGTCAACCTGCAATGGCGCTTCAACGGCGAGTCCTTCGGTCAGACAGGAAACACTTTAACCTTCGCGAGCTTACAGGCGACCAATCTCGGCACTTATACGCTCCGGGTGGAAGTGGAGGTCGGCAATGATCAGGTCCGTTATGAAACCTCGCCGTTTGAGTTGCAGGTCAATTCCGAAGGCGAGACCAACGCCCTCGCGCAGGACAAGTTGTTGGATTCACCAGCCTCACCGCTGCTCGGCAGCGACGGTGGATCGTCTCTGGTTGTCGGCGGATTGGTGGTGCGTTCTCTTGTTCGAGGTGGCGGCGGGGGCGTGCAGAATATCGGCGTGGTGCGCGGTTACAACGGCAGCCAGATTTTTAACACCTTTTACGCCACGGCGGATCCAAGTGAACCCACGCATTGCAATGTCATCGGCGGCTCATCGTATTGGCTGATTTATCAGCCGCCCACCAACGGCACGCTCACGCTGAACACTCTCGGAAGCACCTACGATACGGTGTTGGAAACTTACACTTACAACGGCAACCTCGCAGGCTATCAGGATTTGATCTCGCTGGCCTGCGACAACAACGGCTACGGCACGAACGGCCCGTCGCGCGTGCAGATTCCCGTCGTCAAATCCCGGCAATACATCGTGTCAGTGGATGGCGTGAATGCCGCATTTGGCACGGCGTGGTTGAACTACAGCCTCAACACCAACGCCAATGCACAACCTCAACCGCCTACCCTGATCGGCTCGCCACAGCCTTTGACGGTTGCCGCCGGGTCAACGATTGCGCTCACGGCACCGGTTACTGGCAGTGTGCCGATGGCTTTCACTTGGAGAAAGGACAACGTGCTGATGCAAGGCCAGAGCGCGCCATCAGTCTTGCTGGCCAACGTGACCAACACGCACTCGGGAAATTATTCTTTCGCAGTCACCAACGACCTCGGCGGCGTGAGTGGTAATTTCGCTCTCAAAGTGGTTGTGCCGCCACAATGCGGTTTGACCCGGATTCCGAACGGGATGCAGCTCAGCTATCCAACGATTGTAGGACAGACCTATACCGTGGAGGAAAGCACGAATCTGCTCAGTGGCTGGACCGCTTGGCCGGGATCATTTGTCGGCAATGGTCTAACCAACTTCTTCAACGTGTGGAACTCGGGAACGAAGTTTTATCGCGTCCGCGTGGAATAACCCGTGCGTAAAACCCTCCAGTGTTCCGCCAACGGAACAACCTTCCTGATTCTTTCGCCCCAAACGCTGGATTACGCACAAAACCGCATTGGCAACAAGGCTGCTTAGAATCTGTTGACGAATCATCCCTCGTGATGCGTTCGCCAACCCAGAGTGAATACAGCGCCAAAACACAAATCAGTCGAGCAACGCGACCGACCTTTCGTCACGCGTGTTACGGTTGCCTTTGGCACGCCCACTGTCCCCGAAGCGGTGACGATCCGATTTTCGCACATCACTCCAGCCTCTCGCGGCAGTTTCATCCTCGCATCACCGCTTGGATTTGGAAACGACCGGACCCATCAAAAAATCAGGATTCAGTTTCCATCTCCGATTACGCAATATCGGCGTGTGCGATTTCTCTTTGGAGCATTGATCGGTTGCCTGCTCGCGACGTTCCTCGCGGACGCGCAGACGAACAATGCGCCAGTCACCACCGCCAATGCAACTTCACTCAGCCGCGTCATTGAAGCGGCGGGCACCGTGGAATTTATCGCTGGTGGCAGCGCCAATTGGAACATCGCCACCAACGGCCTCGCATTGCTGCCCGGCGACAAGGTTCGCACTCGTGCCGCGAGCCGCGCCGCCGTGCAACTTTCGGACCGTAGCGTCATCCGTTTGAGCGAGCGCACGACGTTGGAAATTCTCCCGTCCCGCAACGCGGAAAAGAAACGCTTTGGCCTTCGGGGCGGTTCGATTTTTTTCTTCAACCGCGAGAAGCCCGCTGACGTGGAATTCGATACTCCGCTCGCCGCTGGGGCGATCCGCGGTACGGAATTTTTGTTGGAAGTCGCAGAGACCGACAACGC
>CAMCWI010000003.1 GCA_945882065.1 Akkermansia muciniphila | reverse complement strand
CAAAGATAGGTCGTGAGTGTTTGCATGACTGTGAAACTTCCTGGAGCGCGGCTGTGTGCAGCAGCACCAGCCGCAGCACTTCCGATTATTCAATACCCACGAGTTTATCCACGCGCTGCGGCTGGTCTTTTAGACACAGCCGCGCTCCGCCGTCAAACTCACGCGCCGAACTTGTCGAACATCTTCGCGTTCGCCTGCATCAAGCGGATAAGGAACTTTGCCGGGAAAATTCCGAGCGAACCGTTATTCGCGCCCGTTTCCGTGAAACGATCCAGCTTGTCTGATCCGCTCACTGACGAGTTCAGCAACACAGGTTGCGGATGCCATGAATGTCCCTTCATCGCGCAGGGCGTGGAGTGGTCGCCGGTGATGGCGATGACATCGGGACGTTTCTTGAACAAGATCGGCAATGCTGCATCGAAGTCTTCGATGGCTTTCTTCTTCGCGGAAAAGTTTCCGTCTTCGCCCGCTTTGTCCGTGTATTTGTAATGGATGAAGAAGAAATCGTAGTTGTTGTATTCCGTCAGATAACGATCGAACTGTTCGGCGATGGTCTGCGGGCCTTCGATCTTCTTCATGCCGACGAGTTGCGCGAGACCTTTATACATCGGATAAACCGCGAGGCATGCAGGCTTGAGCTTATAACGATCTTCAAACAACGGAATCTCGGGCTGATGCGCGATACCACGCATGAGGAAACCATTCGCCGGTTTTTCTTTCGCAAGAATCGGCAATGCGAGCTTGTAAAATTCCGCGATCAAACCCGCCATCTTTTTCTGCTTCGCATTCTTCGGATCTCGCGGCTTCACTGTCGGCACGGCGTAACCTTCGCGGTTCGGATCGGCGTCCGTGAGTGGGCCTTCCAGACCTTTGCCACGGAACACGACCACGAAGCGATGTTCCTTGCCCGGCTTGATGATGATCTGAGTGTCGCCAATCTTTTTGATCTTCGCAGACAACAACGCGACGAGCTTTTCGCACGTCTCCGTCGGGATGCGACCGGCACGGCGATCTGTGACAATTCCCTTTGAGTCGAGCGTGGCGAAATTCGCACGCGCGCAAACATCTCCTGCCTTCAACTCAACTCCAAGACCAAGTGCTTCGATGACGCCGCGTCCGACTTGGAATTCCAACGGATCGTAACCGAACAAGCCGAGATGTCCGGGCCCGCTGCCGGGCGTGATGCCGGGTGCGACCGGAATCATGCGGCCTTGCGCAGAATTTTTGGAGAGCGCGTCGAGATTCGGAGTGAAGGCGGCTTCGAGCGGCGTGAGAAAGCTTTGCTCCTTCGTAGCAATATCGCCAAGACCGTCAAGGACGATCAACGCGAGTTTGGCGTTGGGTTTCAGTGTCAGTTCAGAATAGAGGGCGTCGAGACTCATGGTTTCGTTTTCAGTTAAAGTTCAATTTGCCCCACGCTTATGAGCGCAAAGCAGCCTGCATGATGCGGACAACTCCGCCGTACCGTCAACGCGGATTTAAGACAGCCGCACTAAGCCCGTTTGTAAATCGGCTTCGCCACCACCACGGCTGCGGTGCGACGTCCGCGTGCTTCAATCTCGATGACTGTCCCGACCTTTGCGAACTCCGGCGGTACGTAGCCCATGCCGATGCCGAGATTGAGCGACGGACTTTGCGTGCCGCTCACGACTTGCCCGACTGCGACGCCGTTCGCCCAGATGGGATATCCCGGACGCGGCGGTGCGCCTTTGTCCGTGAGCTTGAACGCGACACACTTTTTCTTCGTACCGCTCGACTTCTGCTCCGCCAACACGCTGCGTCCGATGAATTCACCTTTGTCCAACGCGACGAAAAATCCCACGCCTGCTTCAATAGGCGTCGTCTGTTCATCCAGCTCGTGACCGTAGAGGGGATAACAAACTTCCGTGCGCAACGTATCGCGCGCGCCGAGTCCGCACGGCTTGATGCCAAAAGATTTTCCTGCTTCGAGCAGCTTGTCCCACATCTTGGCGATGGATTCCGCACGCCCAACGATTTCAAAACCGTCCTCGCCCGTGTAACCCGTGCGCGAAACCATCATCGTCGCACCGGCGAAAGGAAAGCCGCCAATCTCGTTCTTTTTCAGATCGGTGACGCGCGCGACGCGCATCGCACAGTTGGACACGCCAGAAAAACAGCCATCTATGAATTCCTTCACGCGGGGGCCCTGCACCGCCACGGCATCGTAATTGTTGGAAGAGTCACTCATCGTCAGATCGTCGGGCCGACCGAAGGCCGCTGCCTGTTTGTGCAACCACGCCACATCTGGCTCGATCCGCGATGCGTTGATGATGAGCAGAAAAACATTCGCGGACAGGCAGTAGGCGTAAAGATCGTCAATCACGCCGCCGCTCTCGTTGCACATGAGAGTGTATTGGCCGAGGCCGGGCGTGAGCTTGCGGATGTCGTTGGTGAGAATCTTGTTCAGGAACTCCGTTGCCGCCGCGCCGCTCACGGTTACTTCACCCATGTGCGAGATGTCGAAAATCCCGGCGGCATTGCGAACGGCAAGATGCTCGTCCGTGATGCTCGTGTATTGCACGGGCATTTCCCAACCGCCGAACTCAATAAGTTTGCCACCCAGTTTCTGGTGAGCTTCGTAAAGTGAAGTGCGCTTCATAGCAATTAAAAGTTAAAAATTAAAAATTGGGAAGAGTCGCGTTCCAAGAACACCACCCGACCGCCATGATGCAAAACATTTTTAATTTTGCATTTTTAATTTTGAATTGTCTCATCCCCACTTCTCCGTCTTCATCTGCGCCTTGGGCACGTTCAATCCTTGCAACACCAGTTCCTCCGTGGCTTCCACCAGCGCGTTCGGGCCGCACGCATAAAAGACTGTGTTCGGTAGATCATGGACGTGTTCTTTGACCCACGCAGAATCAATCCGCCCGCGATGACCTTGCCATGAATCACCTTCGTTCAATCGCGTGCAGGTGACATAGAAGTTGAAGTTCGGATTCTGCAACGTCAGTTCGTGAAACTCCTGTTTGAAGATGATATCGTTCGTGGTGCGAACGCTGTAAAGCACGGTGATCTTCGTGTCGAGATTTCGTCTCGTCGCCTCGCGAACAAATCCACGGAACGGCGTCACGCCTGAACCGCCCGCGATGCAGATGAGTTGTTTACCCGGCGCGAAGTCCGGCAGGAATTTCCCCGCAGGCGGCAGCACGAACATCTTGTCGCCCGCCTTCGCCCAATCCACCACGCGCGTGCCCATTTTGCCATCGCGCTTCACCGTCACCTCATACGCGCCGCGATCCAGCGCGCAGGACGAGAGCGAGTAAGCGCGTTTATAGCCGGGCGTGTCCGGCCAATACACCGTGATGAACTGCCCAGTGAGAAATTCGGGGTTGTGACCGTCCGGCCATTTGAGCCGGAGCGTTTTGGTATCCGGCAACTCAGTGGTCACCGATTCGATCAACATTTCAATTGGTTCTCTAGCCATAATAGTTGGAAAAGTGCCGCGAGAATAAATGAAACGCGCGGCGCGAGTAAAGAAGATGTGGGCACGGGCCATTTGCATGGGCTGTAAATAAAAGCGGGTGAGGCTCTGGTCTTGGTGAGGGAGCGCCGGTCTGTGACCGGCTTTGCGTTCACACAAACCCGTGACACACGGTGATCAAAAAGAATATCACGAGAATCGTTACTCGACTGATATATGCCGATCAAAGATCGGCGCTCCACTCAAGGCGTGTTCCCGTCAGATTTAATCACACGCCGTTGCATAGTTTCAACTCGTCAACGCCCACGCAGATCGTTTTAATGTCCGGGGCGCGTGAGCCAAACAAAGCCAATGAGCCGATCACAAAAGAAAACCACGATCACTGGCATAACAACTGCCGCCACGGAAAAGGCGGACAAGCGTCAAGCCAACCGTGTTGAGCGGCGTTGCGTTCGATCAGTTTTACACGCAAAACCAGAAACTGAACTGCTGCCATCCAAGCGGGAACTCAGCGACATTTGGTCAATGGCGAAGGACGGGAAACATTATTTTGATTCCGCGAAGAACCCAAAGCTGATTCGTAAATGAACTTGGACTGAAATGTTTTACTTTGATTACAACGCCACTGCGCCTGTCATGCGCGAAGCCCGCGAAGCTTGGCTCGAAGCCACCGAGAAAATTCATGGCAATCCGAGCAGCCCGCACGCGTTCGGTTTGGCCGCCAATAAAGCTCTCGTCGAAGCCCGCGAGAAACTCGCGCACCATCTCGGCTGCCATCCAGCCGACATCATCTGGACCAGCGGCGCCACCGAAGCCAACAACATGGCGATACACCACTTCGCGCAAACGCTCGACGCGAAAAGCGAAGTCTGGATCAGCGCCATCGAACATCCCTGCGTGCATGATTCCTCGCGCCACTATTTCGGCAAGCGCACGAAAGTCATTCCCGTCACGCACGACGGCGTGGTGGACATGGAATGGTTCGCCACCGAAATGGCCGACACGCGACCCGGCGTCGTCTCCGTGATGTGCGCCAACAACGAGACCGGCGTCATTCAGCCCTGGCGCGAACTCCTCGCCATCTGTCAGGCGTATGAAGTCCCGTTCTTCACCGACGCCGTGCAATGGCTCGGCAAAATGCCCGCCAAAGATTTGGGTGCTTGCGATTTCATCACCGGCGCCGCACACAAATTCGGCGGACCGCGCGGCGTGGGTTTTCTGAAAGCCCCGCATAAAAGCAAAATCAATTCACTCATCTTCGGCGGCAAACAAGAACGCGGCCAACGCGCCGGCACGGAAAATCTTCCGATCATCGTCGCCATGCTCGCCGCGCTTGATGCCCGCGAAAAACAACTCGCCAACAACGATCACGACACCCGCGCCGTGTGGCGGGAGAAGTTTGAGAAACTCCTGCTCCGCCAAGTGCCCGGTACCACCGTCGTGGGCCTCGGTGCGCCGCGCTTGTGGAATACCGTTTCCGCGCTCATGCCTGAAGGCGGCCAGCAACGCTGGGTCACGCGCCTCGACAAAGCGGGCTTCGCCGTCAGCACCGGCTCCGCCTGCACCACCGGCAAGGAAGAACCGTCCCACGTCCTCAGCGCGATGGGCTACAAAGCCGGGCAAGTCACGCAAGTCCTGCGCTTCAGCAGCGGCTGGGAAACCACCGCCGCCGATTGGGAGGCGTTGGAAAAAGGCATCGTGAAAGTTTACGGCGAGGTGCATGGCGGGAAGTAAGATGAACCCGAATCGCTTCAGTATACTGATTGTTTTTTTGCTGCTTGCAGGCCAGTCAATGCTGACTGCTTCTGAGTTAAAATTAACACTTCAGCCCGAAAGCAGCATCCGACTGGATGGCGACGGAACAATACACAGTTGGAGCGCACAAACTCGCGACATCTCCGGCCAATGGGAAACCACCACAAACTGGCTGAGCATCTCCACAAGCCCAGTTCCACACCACTGTGAAAGTCATCTGACCGTTTCGATTCAGGCTGCATCTCTAGGCTCAATTGATCTCACGGGCAAACCAACCAACAATCTGGAAGGACGCTGGATTCGCCACGCGATCCGCGACGAGAAACACCCAACGATCTTCTTCGTGATGAATCGATTGACTCTCACCAACGCGTTGCGCGAACCAATCCCGACTTGGGAATTTACAGTCCGAGGCAAACTGACTCTGGCTGGAGTCACCAACCTCATCAGCTTTCCAGCACGACTCACCCACCCTGAGGCGACCCAGTTCAAAATCACCGGCACGACTGAACTCAAGCTGAAGGATTTTGCGATCGAACCCCCACTTTTCCAGTCAGCTCCAAATTCGAACGGCAATAATTACCCACATATCACCATCTTTAGTAACGAGGTGAAATTGACCTTTAATCTAGTATTTAAGCCGACAGGGGCACAAATGCCTGGGAAGTAAAATCACCAGCGAACGTGCAGATTGTTCCGAAGGGACAAATGACAATAGCCCGGCGTTTTAACGCCGGGTTTGGTGCGGCGCAATTCAAGCCCGGCAGGGACGGCTGAACTTCCATCCCACCCGCGCTCACCCATCCCAGCGCCGTCGGCGCGACATGTTTAGAGGCGGCGTGTGACCTTTGATCATGAAAGTTCAGGCTTTTGAAAACCACTTCAACCAGCAAAGCTTTCCCTCGATGAAGAAAATCAAGATCGCACAGTTCGGTCTCGGACCCATCGGCATTGAAACCCTCAAACTCGCGGCGAGCAAACCGTGGGTGGAAATCGTCGGAGGTATTGACATTGATCCCTCCAAGATCGGCAAGCCGCTCGCCGAGATCACAGGCGACAAGAACTGTGGCAACGCTCCCGTCTATCGTTCACTCGACGAACTCATCGCGAAAAACAAACCCGACGTCATCTTCCACACCGCCGTCTCCAAAGTGCGCGCCGCCTGCGATCAGATCGAACCGATGGTGCGCCACGGCATCAGCGTCGTCTCTTCGTGCGAAGAGTTGCTCTACCCTGCCCTGCGCGAACCCGAACTCGCCGCCCAGCTCGACGCCGCTTGCAAGGCTGGCCGCGCGCGGGTGCTCGGCACGGGTGTGAATCCCGGTTTCGTCATGGACGTGCTGCCCGTCTGTCTCACCGGAGTTTGCCGCAACGTCCGAGCTGTCCACGTCCAGCGCGTCGTGGACGCCACCACGCGACGTGGCCCGTTGCAAAAGAAAATTGGCAGCGGCCTCGCGCCGGAAGAATTTGAACGCCTGTTCAACGAAGGCAAAACCGGACACGCCGGGTTGAAAGAATCCGCCGCGCTCATCGCCTATTGCCTCGGCTGGAAACTGGATGAGTTGATCGAGACCGGCAAAGCGCTGGTTGCGTTACAAGACATCCACACACCACATGTCAGCGTCAAGAAGGGCCAATGTTGCGGCATCCATCAACTCGCTGTGGGTCGCTTGCGTGGCGAAGTGAAGATCACGCTCGACATCAAAATGTATCTCCAAGCACCGAACCCGCACGATGCCTGTCAGATTGATGGTGAACCCGCGATGAACATGATCATCAACGGTGGCGTGGTAGGCGACGGAGCAACGGTGGCTTCATTGGTGAACGCGGCACCTCGCATACTGAAAGCGCAACCGGGCTTGCTCTTGATGACCGACATCGGCGTGCCGAGTTTTACTTAACCACCCAAATCCAATTCGATGTGATCGAGAACATGCTGCTTGGGTTTGCGGCGCTTGATCTGATGGATGTCGCGCATTCCCAATCCTCCGTTAAGCCTGCGATTCCCATGACTGAGCGGAAAAATCAGGAAATTAATTCCTTCACCACCATCGCCTTCTCCACGCCGGTCAGTTTCTGATCAAGGCCGAGATAACGATGCGTGAAGCGTTCGTGATCGAAGCCGAGCAGATTCAGCACCGTCGCGTGGAAGTCGCGGATGTGGACGCCGTCCTTCACGATGTTGTAGCTGAAGTCGTCCGTCTCGCCGTGGATAGCACCGGGCTTCGCGCCGCCGCCAGCCATCCACATCGTGAAGCAACGCGGATGATGGTCACGACCGTAATTTTCCTTCGTCAAATTTCCCTGCGTGTAGATCGTGCGCCCGAACTCCCCGCCCCACACTACGAGTGTGTCGTCGTACATCCCGCGCGCCTTCAAATCCTGGATCAATCCGTAGCACGCCTGATCCACGTCCTTGCACTGGCTCGGCAACCGGCCCGACGTGTTCGAGTGCGTGTCCCAGTTGTTGTGGTAAATCTGCACGAAGCGCACGCCGCGCTCCACGAGTCGTCGCGCCATCAACGCTGAGTTCGCGAATGTGCCGGGCTTCTTTGCGTCCTCGCCGTAGAGCGTGTAGGTGGATTCCGGCTCGTTCGTGATGGCCGTGAGTTCCGGCACGCTGGCCTGCATACGGAACGCCAATTCATACTGCTGGATGCGCGTGTGCGTTTCAGGATCGCCGACTTCGCGATAATTCATTTCGTTCAACGCCTTCAACCCATCCAGCGTTTTGCGCCGCACCTTTTCGTTCACGCCGTCAGGATTGTTGATGAACAAAATCGGATCGCCTGCCGAGCGGAAGGAAACCCCCGCGTGTTCTCCCGAAAGATAACCTGATGACCACAGCCGCGCGGAGATGGCTTGAATCTGCTCGGTGTTGCTCGGCTTGGCGACCAGCACCACGAACGTCGGCAGGTTTTCATTCATCGAACCCAGCCCATACGAGACCCACGAGCCGAGACACGGTCGCCCCGTGACCATGTTGCCCGTCTGCATGTAGGTGATGGCGGGTTCGTGATTGATCGCCTCGGTGTGCATTGAGCGGATGAACGTCAGATCGTCCACCATCTTCGCCGTCCACGGAAGCAGTTCGGAAACCCACATCCCGTTCTTGCCGCGCTTCTCAAATTTGTATTTCGACGGCGCAACGGGAAAACGTTTTTGTCCGCTCGTCATCCCGGTCAATCGTTGCCCCATGCGAATGGTGTCCGGCAATTCCTTGTCAAACCAATCATTCATCACCGGCTTGTGATCGAACAAATCCACCTGAGACGGCCCGCCGACCATATGGAGATAGATAACGCGCTTCGCCTTGGGCGGAAAGTGCGGTCCGATGGCTTTCATCACGTCCTGCATGGACGGCGCGGAATCATTTTTCTTCTCACCGCCGAAAAGCATGTTGGGCGCAAGTGCAGCGAGTGCCGCCGTGCCGAGAAAGTTCGCGCCGCGCCGCAGGAACTGGCGGCGCGTTTCCGAACGGACGTAGTCTTTGAACAATGGGTGCGGGGTGAAGTTGGGAAAGGGGTTCATAGGGAAAAGCTCCAAGCACCAAGCTCCAACATCCAGAGAAGTATCAAATACCAAGCTCCAAGCGAACTGTTTGGGCTGTTTGGACGTTGAGGCTTGGTGCTTCTCTGGATTTTGGATGTTGGTCCTTGGAATTTCATTTGTTCAGCACTTCATCCAGATTCAACAATTGATTTGCCACCATCGTGTAGGCGGCGAGCGTCGGCTTGTCGAGTGTTGCGTCGGCTTTCGATTCACCCACAGCAACCAACGCCTCCGCATCCTTGGGCGACGACTTGTAGTGCGCGAGCAAATCCTTCAGCCCGCCAGTGACAATTCGTTTCTCCGCCGTGTTCAGCGGTCGCGCAATCAACCGCTCCGCCATGAAATCAATGCGCGCCGCGTCCTTATCTCCACCCTGTTTTAGCGTACGCTCGGCAAGATTCCGCGCCGCCTCGACGAATTGCGGATCATTCAGCGTCACGAGTGCCTGGATCGGCGTGGACGTTCGCTCACGACGCACCGTGCAAGTCTCGCGGTTCGGCGCGTTCAGGATATCCATCGAGGCGGGCGGCGCGGCGCGCTTCCAGAACGTGTACATGCTGCGCCGGTAAAGATTTTCTCCCGTGTCGCGCTTGTAGGATTTGGTGTCGCTCTCTGGCATCGCCACGGCTTCCCACACACCGTCGGGCTGATATGGCTTCACGCTAGGCCCGCCGATCTTCGGCGTGAGCAATCCGCTCGCGGCTAGTGCGGTGTCGCGCATCATCTCAGCATCCATGCGGAATCGAGGGCCGTGCGCAAGCAACCGATTCTCCGGATCGCGCGAAAGTTTCTCCGGCGAGTGCAAGGCGGATTGCCGATACGTCGCCGAGGTGACGAGCAATCGGAAAAACTTTTTAACATCCCAGCCGCCATCGCGAAATTCCACCGCCAGCCAGTCGAGCAACTCCGGGTGTGACGGCATCTCCCCTGCGATTCCAAAATCGCCAGAGGTCAGCACCAACCCCGTGCCGAACAATTCCTGCCAATAGCGGTTCACCGTGACGCGCGCGGTAAGTGGATGCTCAGGGCGAACGAGCCATTTCGCGAAACCAACGCGATTGCGCGGCAGATCAGCGGGCATGGGCGGAAAAACTTTCGGCGTTTCGGGCATCACCTTGTCACGACGCTGATCGTATTCGCCACGGAACAAGAGATACGCCTCGGCGGGCGACTCGCGTTCGTTCATCACATGCGCCACCGTGCCGCGCAGTTTGATGGCATCGGCTTCCGCTTTGAGTTTGTCCCGGTTGGCGACCAGTTCGATATGCACCGAATCCAGCGTCGCAAGCCACGGGGGAAATACTTCCTCACTCTCGGCACTGGTGCGCGACTCGACCGGTTTGGAGACGATCCACCTGAGACGTGAAAAGTTTGCGATGTCGCGCACTTCCTCCGGTTTCAGAACGCGCCCAAAAATCCGCAGGTCCTGCAACCCCGCATTCTCCAAACGCGCAGAACCATCACGTTCACCGATCTTGAACGGCGATTCCGTGCGGACACTGCTCTTGAGCGTCTCAGTGTTCTTGTCCATTCTCTGCAACTCGCCATTCACGTAAATCTTCACGCCCTTCGCCTTCGATGTTCCGTCGTAGGTCACCGCCACATGATTCCACGCATCCTTGGGCAATTGTTTTTTCGCCATCACCTTGAGCGCGTCACCCGGCCACTCATGCACCAGATGAATCCCCGGAGTCCCTCCCTCAATCCACAAATCCCAACCGCGATAGTTGTTTCCCTTGGCCGACATGCGAGAGAACACGGCGCCGCCGTCGTCACCCGTCAGTTTCACCCACGCCATAAGTGTGAATTGATTCGTGCGCTCGAAATTACCCACGTCAGTAATCGTCGGCGTGCCATTGCCGCTCACAGTGTAAGCCTTCTCCGCGATCACGCCGCCCTGCGCTGCTGCGTTGGTCGCGAGTGTGATCAACCGTTCCTCGCCTGCGACTTTCGTCCGAAGCACGTTCGTTTCGCCCGCGGACAACTCAGCGTGAAACACCAGTTGTTCGCTCGTCACGCGGGCATCCAACTTCGACATGTCCGGTTTCGCCATCCACGATTCGTAATCGAGTCGCGCATTTTTCTTGCGTTGTTCCACGCGATTTTCCGCGTCTTTCACCTCGCCCAGCAACGCGTCCCAGCGCGGCTGCTCGCCGGGCTTGGCGACGATCAGGACAGGTGGCGTGTCCTTGCGGTTTCCGTCCATCGCGTTTTGTGTCGTGTTGTTGAAGAATGCTGAGAGTTGGTAAAATTCCTTCTGCGAGAGCGGATCATACTTGTGATCGTGACAGACCGCGCAACCCGCCGTCAGCCCCAGCCAGACTTGCGATGTGGTATCCGTTCGGTCACGCGCGTAAAGAACGAGATATTCTTCAGCAATCGCGCCGCCCTCATTGCTCGTGATGTTGCAACGGTTGAAGCCGCTCGCGGTTTTCTGTTCGAGCGTGGCTTTCGGAAGCAGATCACCCGCGAGCTGCTCCACGGTGAATTGATCGAACGGCATGTTTTTGTTGAATGCGTTGATCACCCAGTCGCGATACGTCCACATCTCGCGGTAATTGTCGAAATGAATCCCGTGCGTGTCCGCGTAACGCGCCGCGTCCAACCAGTATCGCCCGCGATGCTCGCCCCAACTCGGCGTCGCGATCCAACGATCCACGAGCTTCTCGTATGCGTCAGGAGATTTGTCCGCGACGAACGCCTCGACCTCCTCCGGCTTCGGCGGCAAACCGGTAAGATCATAACTCAACCGTCGGGCGAGCGTGCGCCGATCTGCTTCCGGCGCGGGCTTGAACTTTTCCTTTTCGAGCCGCGCAAGAATGAAGCCATCAATCGGGTTGCGAACCCACTTCGAGTTCTTGACCGGCGGCAACAGAGCTTTCACCGGCGCGATGAACGACCAATGCGGCTGAAATTTCGCGCCCTCGGCGATCCAGCGTTTGAGTATTTCCTTTTGCTGCGAGGTGAGAACCTTGTGCGAATCCGCAGGCGGCATGAGATCATCGCCCTCATCGAAGATACGTCGGACGACGTCGCTCTCGTTCGGCTTTCCGGGAGCGATGATGGAGACGCCGTCCTCGGTCTTCACCGTGGCGTTCTCAAAACTATCGAGCCGCAGTTTCGCCTTGCGGGACGCCGAATCCGGGCCGTGACAGACGAAACAATTCTCCGCCAGGATCGGGCGCACGTCGCGGTTGTATTCAATCGGCGACGGTTTGCTGGCCGCCATCAACTCAACCGCGCAGTTCGCAACAATCCAACCGACAACAAATTTCAATAGTCCGTGACGCATGTGCTAAAAGTAATCTGAGTCTGACGACACGCTCCGACGATTTCAAGCTTGGGCGTATTCAAAATCACTCAACACGCATCTCAGTTTTTGAGAGGCTTCGGCGAAGCGGTTTCCCTCGCAGACGACGGCGCGCACGGAGTGCCGCGCCCTACCAATTCAGTCAGATGATTAGCCTCACCCGAGTTGAATCACACCCTGTCAAATAGAGCGCATCTCGACCCTGCCCCGGGACGTTGTCTTCCGAGTTTAGTCCGTACAAACCGTGGGCTATCCACCACGGTCATTCATGTTTTGTCCCTCCGGGACAATCTGGGGCGGTGTTTTACGACCGGCTTGAATACCTTCCCGAATTTGTAATTGCCTCATTCCCGCGTTTGCCCTAGTTCTCATGCGTCGGTTAACAACAAACAAAGAATAGATATGAATCCACTGATTATCGGTTTGCTGGTCGTTGTTGGTTTGATTGTCGTGGTCGCGTTGTTCATCATCGGCAAATACAATGGCCTAGTGGCGCTACGCAATCGCTTCAAGAACGCGTGGGCACAGATTGATGTGCAGTTGAAGCGGCGTTATGACCTGATCCCGAATCTCGTCGAGACCACCAAGGGTTATCTCAAGCACGAACGCGGCACGCTGGAAGCCGTCATCGCCGCGCGCAACTCGGCTTACTCCGCCAACAACAAAGTTTCCGGCAATCCCGGCGATCCCGAAGCGATGAAGGCTTTGTCTAACGCAGAAGGCGCGCTCGGTGCGTCACTCGGCAAATTGTTCGCGCTCACGGAAGCGTATCCTGATCTCAAGGCCAACACGTCTATGAATCAACTCATGGAAGAATTGACCTCCACGGAAAACAAGGTGTCGTTCGCGCGTCAGGCTTATAACGACAGCGTGATGGGCTACAACACGGCGCGCGAAGTGTTTCCCACGAATATCATAGCTGGCATGTTCAACTTCGGCCCGGCGGAATCGTTCAAGGTGGAAGTGCCGGAACAGCGCGAAGCTGTGAAGGTGACGTTCTGATTGAATTGTAGCAGCCAATCCCGCCATGCGGGAGAGGCTCTGTCTGGTTTGGAGTTTGCGTCTGGATTTTAGCCAGAGCCGACTCACGTCGGCTGCTACCCAATAAAATCATGGATTTCTTCGAGCGTCAGGACAAAGCCCGCAAGAACACGAAGTTGCTCGTGTTCTACTTCGTCATCGCGGTCGTGCTGATCGTGGTGAGCATCTACTTCGCCTCGCTGTTCATGTTTCATGGCGCGTCGAACTACAAGCATCGCGGTCCCGCCCCGGCATTTTCACTCTGGAACGCTACAATCTTTCTGTACGCCGCTGGCGGAACGCTAGCGGTCATCATTGGTGGGAGTTTGTTCAAGACAATGCAACTCTCCAGCGGCGGCAGTGCGGTGGCGGAATCGCTCGGTGGACGATTGATTGATACAACCACAAGCGATCCGCACGAACGGAAGTTGTTGAACGTGGTTGAGGAGATGGCCATCGCATCGGGCGTGCCCGTGCCAAAGGTCTATGTAATGGACGGAGAAGAAGGCATCAACGCCTTCGCCGCTGGACATAACATCAACGATGCCGCCATCGGCGTGACGCGCGGCTGCATCACGACGCTCAAGCGCGATGAGTTGCAGGGCGTCATCGGCCACGAGTTCAGCCACATTCTCAACGGCGACATGCGGATCAATCTGCGCTTGATGGGAATCATCTTCGGCATCGTGTGTCTGACTGTCATTGGACGCGCATTGCTGCGGTCGCGGGGCAATGGTCGCGATAAGAATCCCCTGCCATTGCTGGGCTTGGTGCTGCTGGTTCTGGGCGGAGTCGGCTACTTGTTTGGTCAACTCATCCAAGCGGCAATCAGTCGGCAGCGGGAATTTCTCGCCGATGCTTCAGCGGTTCAATTCACGCGCAACCCCGACGGACTTTCCGGTGCGCTCCAGAAAATCGGCGCCGCTCACGCAGGTTCACAGATTGAAAACGAACACGCCACCGAAGCGAGCCACATGTTTTTTGGCAATGCGATTAAGAGTTCTTTGTTCAATGCGTTCGCCACGCATCCGCCGCTTCAAGAACGTATCAAGGCTATTGAGCCGTACTGGGACGGAAAATTTCCCCAACCAGCGGACGAAGTGGTGGAAGAAGAACTGGACAACAAGAAGCCCGCGCGCCGTTCTGCGATGCCGCCGATCATTCCCGGATTTCCGACGGACGCGGCTGGACTTGCTGGAGTAGCAGCCGTCATCCAAGCGTCGAGCGTGATGCCCAACATCGGCAATCCCACGCCGCTGCATCTGCGGTATGCAGTGGAGTTCCGCGAGTCTCTACCGGAAAACATCGTCATGGCAGCGCGGAATCCACAAGGCGCATGCGCCCTGCTCTACTCTTTAATTCTGAGCGACAACGAATCCTTACACACCAAGCAGCTTGATGAGTTGGCGAAGGCCGCTGGTCCAGCGATGCGCGAACAGATCGCAGCACTGTGGCCGGAAGTTTCCGCTGTCGTCCAACGTTCGCGCTTGCCGCTCGTGAATCTGGCTTTGCCTGCGTTGCGACAACTGGGCGTGGATCAATTCCAGAAATTTTCTGCCACGCTGACTTGGCTGATCGAAAGCGACGAACAAATCGTGCTGTTTGAATTTGTCCTACAGAAAATCATCCGTCACCAACTTGAGCCGCACTTCACCCGTGCGAAGCCGCCCGCCACGCAGTATTACACCATCAGGCCGCTCGCACCTGATTGTGAATTACTCCTGTCCGCGCTCGCTCACACAGGGCAGACCGATCCCGGTGAGATCGCAAAAGCATTTCAATCTGGCGCACCTTATATCCGCCCGGCCGGCGTGCCGCTAAGGTTGCTGTCGCGCGAAGAGTGCGGGCTGAACGAGATCAACGATTCGCTCGACCGTCTCGGTTTGGCTGTGCCGCAGATTAAAAAGAATCTGCTCGAAGCCTGCGTCCGCGTTGTCGGTGCGGATGGCGTGATTCAGGAAAACGAAGCAGAACTTCTTCGCGGCATCGCAGAAACACTGGATTGTCCGATGCCGCCGTTTGTAACAACGGAGTGACTTTTCCAACTTGTTCGGTAATCTCCCGGAACACGCGTCGGGATTCGTTGGTGTTTCACAATGGAAATGGGAGACGTAGTCTTTCGCGCCGTTGGAAGCCGAAGGATAGGAGGTTGCCGCATTGAATCTCAAAATGGATCAGCGCACATATTGCACTATGAAAAAACGATTACGGACGACAGTCTTGCTGCTTACTGCACTCGCGACGACAACCATTTACTCACAGGAGGCGACACCCGCGACGGCGGCCGCCGTAGATGCTATCGCAACCGCTCCAACACCGGCCACACCCAAGCAACTCTTCGCAACCTCGTCGCCTGAATCCCGCGCGAACTGGCAACGTCGTCTGACTCTCGGCCCTGGTGACACTCTGAACTTCACCCTCTACAACCAGCCAGACACAGTGAAGCGCGATGTCGTGATTGGCCCGGACGGACGCGTGACATTTTTGCAGGCGGAAGATGTGACGGCAACCGGGATGACGATTGATGAGTTGCGCGCACAATTCGATGCCGAGCTTGGAAAATTTTATAACAACCCTCGCACCATCATCACGCCCGGCAGCTACCGCAGCAAAAAGTTTTACCTGCTCGGCGCCGTCGCCCGCAAAGGCGTGTTCCAACTGGAACGCCCCACGACGATGATCGAAGCCATCGCGCAAGCTGGCGGACTTGAGACGGGCATGTTCGAACAAAACACGGTGGAACTCGCCGATCTCTCGCACAGCTTTGTCATGCGTGGCGGCAAGCGATTGAAGGTGGATTTCGTGAAACTGTTTCAGCAAGGCGATCTCAGCCAAAATGTCGCCATTGAGCCTGACGATTATATTTATTTCCCGTCATCGTCAGCAAATCAGATATTCGTCGTGGGCGCAGTTGCGGGTCAGGGAGTTGTTCCGTATTCGCAGAACGCCACGCTCATCAGCGCGATCACTTCACGCGGTGGATTCGCAGACAAAGCGTATCAAAGCCGTGTGCTTGTGGTGCGTGGCTCGCTGGATTCTCCTGAGACTTACATCGTGGACGCCAAGGCGATCCTTGCGGGCGAGAAACCTGATTTCAGACTTGAGCCAAAGGACATCGTATACGTGGCTCGTCGTCCGTGGGCGCGAGCAGAAGAGATTCTTGATAGCGCCACGCTCTCATTCATCCAAGCCGCTCTCGTGACGTGGACGGGACAACACGTCGGGCCATTCATCACTTCACCCATCGTAAATCCATGAAGAAAACATTCTCTCTCTGCGGCATCAGTCTCGCGCTGGCATGGCTCACGGGTTGCCAGTCGCCAAGTCACAGCGACGCTCCGCGCTTCAACCCGCGCGCCACTGGCGTCTTCTCCAACTCAGCGGCAGGCTTGACCCTCGGCAGACAACTCGATCCCGCCCTGTTGCAACCTGACCGCGAACTGTTCACGCTCGGACCGGGCGATCAGATTCAAGCGGAGGTTTTGGGCCGCACAACTTCTCGTGCGGATATGACCGTCGGCCCGGATGGAAAAGTTTATTTTGATCTGCTGCCCGGACTGGATGTGTGGGGATTGACCGTCGGCCAGACAAAACGTTTGCTCGAAAAAGAACTCGACGCGTTCGTGACCGGATCTCAAGTGTCAGTGACACTCCGCGCGGTTGGCAGCAAACACATCTGGATGTTGGGTTCGATCCAGCAACCCGGCACCTACCCGACTGCGTCACCCATCACGCTGCTCGAAGCCATGTCGCTCGCAGGCGGCACGCGCAGAGCCGCGAGTGCCACGGCCACAGTGGAAATTGCCGACCTGCGTCACGCGTTCGTGATCCGCAGTGGACAGACGTTGCCCGTGGACTTTCATCGCTTGGTCGAACAGGGCGACATGTCACAGAACATTTACCTCAAGCCGGATGACTTCGTTTATGTGCCGTCTGGCGCCCAACGGGAAATCTACCTGTTCGGTGCCGTGAGAACACCTCGCACCATGACGTTGTCCGAGCATCCGACTCTGATTGCCGCCATCGCGG
Organism: Akkermansia muciniphila; assembly: GCA_945882065.1. Classification (GTDB taxonomy): domain Bacteria; phylum Verrucomicrobiota; class Verrucomicrobiia; order Limisphaerales; family JADLHS01; genus JADLHS01. Next base: position 32,475 of record CAMCWI010000003.1, on the reverse strand, counting down.
CAGGCGGTGGGCCGCTACCCAACGCGTTTATCTCACAGGTCGCCATCGTGCGCGGATCATTAACATCGCCCCAGATGGCAATTGTGGACTACAACGACATCATCAACGGAAAAGCTGGCGACATCATGCTTGAACCGCATGACATCGTTTTCGTGCCCTACTCGCCTTACCGGGCGATAACCCGCTACATGGACAGCATCCTGTCCACGTTTGTGAACACGGTCGCTGCCAACGAAGGTGTGAATGCATTCGGTGGTGCCCGCGTTGGGGTATCCGTTCCGGTGGGCAACTGATAAACCGGGTTTAACCGACACTAGTAGATATCCAATGTTTTCGGCGAGTGGTCGAGAAAACACAGCGATCGTGAATGCAAAGACTGAGAGGCAGCACCAACCTCCGAGCTCCAGAGAAGCTCCAGGAGGCTCAGAATTCGGGCTTGTTGAAGGAGAAAAACAGTATTCAGATTACTAGATCGTAACCTTGCCTGAAACTTGACTTAGAGCTTGGTGCTGGGCCGCTTTCTGGAGCTTGTTGCTTGGATGTTGATAATTCAACATGCCGCGCCTTCCGTTGGGTTTATTTGAAAATCTTCGAGTGTTTCCAATTTGAAAACGTTTCTGTAAATATCTTGTTACACCGCTTGACGCCACGAAAGTGCGACCACATATTTCCCAGCGTTCCACAGTTCACTGAACCAAGGCCATAATTTTTAATTCGTTATGCGTAAGAGCAATTTGTGTGCATCAGTCCCGAAGGCCAAGATGCAAAAGCTCAACAGAACTCCGTGCGTCATCGCGGATTCCCCTCACACCAATGGAGACAACAGACTTCACCACGCCGATCAGGATCATTCCCACCGCATTGCACCTTTGACACAGTCCACCCCCGCTGACATCGCTGAGAAGGTCAAGGAACTCATCCGTCTGTCACGCGAACAAGGTCACCTCACCTACTCCGACATCAACGATGCGCTACCGGACAGTGTGGTCACTGCGAACGACATTGATGAAGTGTTTATCAAACTGCGCGGACTTGAGATTAATATTGTTGACCATGCAGAAGCAGATCAATCCCCCCAGCTAGACAAGGAAGAAGACGAGAAAGACCGGCTCGACTTACTGGATGATCCCGTGCGGATGTACCTCAAACAGATGGGACTCGTCCCCCTGCTCACGCGCCAGCAAGAAGTGGAAATCTCGAAACGTATCGAAGACGCGGAACAGGAAGTCCAACGCATCATTTACTGCCTCGGATTCACCGCCAAGGAACATGTCGCACTCGCCGAAAAGCTCACAGCCGAACCTCCCCGCGAGCGATTCGACCGCGTGGTCGTGGATCAAAAGATCAACAGCCGCGAAAGCTATCTGAAATCGCTCCACACGCTGATGAAAACCGTCCGCAATCTGGATCAGCAGGTGGACGAACAATTCAATGCCGCTCGCGATGCAAAAAACAGCGACACCCGCACACGAGCTGTCAATGTTTTCAAAAAACTCGACGCCAAACTTCAGGCGTCATTCGGCAAATTCTTCTTCAAACACAAAGTCATTGAAGAAATGGTACTCGTCGCGGAAAACATCCACGACAAATTCCAGTGCAGCCTCCATCTTGTAAAAGAACACAAACATCATTCGCACGCCGCTGGCCACGTATCGGAGAGTGAGATCGAAGAAAGCAAGATTCGAGTCCTAGAAGAATTTGTCCGCATGTCCACCAAGGATTTCACCGAAGCTCATCGCAGCATCAATCATTTCACCGCACTCGCCAACCAGGCCAAGACTGAAATGGTGGAAGCAAACCTCCGCCTCGTCATCTCCATCGCCAAGAGATACACCAATCGCGGCATGTCCTTCCTCGACCTCATCCAGGAAGGCAACATGGGACTAATGAAAGCCGTTGAGAAATTCGAGTACAAGCGCGGCTACAAATTTTCCACCTACGCCACCTGGTGGATTCGTCAGGCCGTCACACGCGCCATTGCCGACCAGTCCCGCACCATCCGCATTCCCGTTCACATGATCGAGGTGATCAACAAGGTAATTCGGTCCCAGAAACGATTACTCCAGGATTTTGGACGCGAACCCACGGCCGAGGAACTTTCAGAAGAAATGGCATATCCCGTGGAACGCGTTCGCGCAGTTCTGAAGATGGCGCAACAACCCATCTCCCTCCAATCTCCCGTCGGCGATGGGGACGACACCAGCCTCGCCGACTTTATCGAAGATAAAAACTCCGAGAACCCGATAGACATCACGAGCTTTGCCCTGCTCAAGGACAAACTCACCGACGTTCTCTCCAGCCTCAACGAACGCGAACGTAAAGTCCTCGAACTCCGCTTCGGCATTGGTGATGGCTACGCGCGCACACTCGAAGAAGTCGGGAAACAATTTCGCGTCACCCGCGAGCGCATCCGCCAGATCGAAGCCAAGGCGCTCCGCAAAATGCGCCATCCCACGCGTATCCGGCAATTGCACGGATTCCTTGAGATCGAGGACATCGCGGAATTGCTGGCTGGAAAATTTACGAAGTGACCGGCGAACGGCTATCCCGCTCTCGTCCCAAAACTTAATCGTCAGAAAACTTCCCACGTCGGGAAGACTTCTTCGCCGAGTGACGTGACTTGTCTGCGAGTATCCGCTCCTTTGCTCCCTTTGACCGTTTGCGTTTCGAGCGACGCAACTTCTCCACACGATCTCGCTCCGCTTTGACCTGCGCCTGACGTTGCGCCGCAATCTTGTCCAGCAACACATGCCGCGCCATGAAACGATTCAACCCCTGCTGCCGCGTCGTCTGACATTTCACCTGCAAACCCGTCGGACGATGCATGAGCATCACGCAGGTGGAAACCTTGTTCACGTTTTGCCCGCCATGTCCGCCCGACCGCACGAACGACTCCTCGATATCCGCCTCACGCACGCCCAACACAGTCATGCGCTGGGCAAGTTGAGCTTCCTTTTCAATGCTGACTGCAAACGAACTCATGCCCCAAGCCTAAATACCCGCCCTGCCCTCGGCAATCAGGCAATAGTGAGGGCCTTTTCCTTTCATACCCCTCAAAAACACTTCTGATTCTTTTTGCCCGCGCCCATCGCGCCCGCTAATCTTCCCTCCATGTCTTTTTCAGACGCGCAGCAATCAAACATGAAAAACTTGTCGCACCCGGATCAATTCGTCCGCCGCCACATCGGCCCGAACATAACTGAGACGGCGGAGATATTGAAATTCCTCGCCCACACTTCGCTCGACGCGCTGACCGATGCCGCCGTGCCGAAACAAATCCGTCTTGGCAAACCGCTCGACCTTCCCGCCGCGTTGAGCGAGTTTGACGCCCTGCGCGAATTGAAATCCATCGCGGCGCAGAATCAGGTTTTCCGTTCGTTCATCGGCATGGGTTACTACGACACGATCACGCCGCCGGTCATCCAGCGTAACGTGCTGGAGAATCCCGGTTGGTACACGCCATACACACCTTACCAAGCGGAAATTTCCCAAGGCCGACTCGAAGCGCTGCTGAATTTTCAAACGCTCGCCACGGAATTGACCGGGCTGGACATCTCGAATGCCTCGATGCTAGATGAAGCCACCGCTGCCGCCGAAGCCATGACGATGTCGTCACGCTTGAAAGATGGACGGAATGTTTTCTTCATCTCGGAAGCCTGCCATCCGCAAACCATCGAGGTCGTCTCTGCTCGCGCCAAGGCGCTGGGCATTGAGGCCGTCATCGGCAATCACGAGAAGTTCGAGTTCAACGACCAGGTCTTCGGTGCGCTCGTTCAATATCCCGACACGTTCGGTGCGATCCATAATTTCGAACCCTTCACGGAAAAAGCTCACGCCGCTGGCGCGATGGTCACGGTCGCGACCGATCTGCTGGCACTCACGCTCATCAAGCCGCCCGGTGAATTCGGCGCGGACATCGCGGTTGGCAGTGCGCAACGCTTCGGCGTGCCGCTCGGTTACGGTGGACCGCACGCCGCGTTCTTCTCCACGCGCGATGAATTCAAACGCCAGATGCCCGGACGGATCGTCGGCGTCTCCAAAGATGCGCGCGGCAAGCCTGCGTTGCGCCTCGCCCTCGGCACACGCGAGCAACACATCCGCCGCGAGAAGGCCACCAGCAACATCTGCACAGCGCAGGCACTGCTCGCGAACATGGCCTCGCTCTATGCCTGCTATTACGGTGCGGAAGGATTGAAGCAGATTGCGCAACGCGTTCACACGCTGACCGAAGTTCTGGCCACCGGTCTGGAACGGCTCGGTTGCCAAGTCGCCACCACGCCGCGCTTTGATACGTTGAAGATCAATCTTGGCGACAAGAAGTCCGCTGACATCTTGAAGATCGCCGAAGCGCATCGCATCAATCTCCGCGCCATTGACGACAAGGCCATCGGCATCTCGCTCGATGAAGCCACCAGCGCAAACGATGTCGTCGAACTCTGGCAAGTCTTCAACAACGACAAAGCTCCAGACTTCACCTTGGCGGACGCGCTTGAACACGCAACACGCAATACGCAACACGCCTGCGACCGCATCTCCGACTTCCTTCAACACAAGGTCTTCAATTCGTATCATAGCGAAACGGAGATGCTCCGCTACATCAAGCGGCTCGAATCGCGCGATCTCTCGCTCACGGCTTCGATGATTCCGCTCGGCTCGTGCACCATGAAGCTCAACGCGGCGGCGGAAATGTTCCCTGTGTCGTGGCCGGAGTTCGCCAAGATTCATCCGTTCGCGCCGATCAAACAAACGCGCGGCTATCAGAAAATGTTTGAGCAAGTTGAAACCTGGCTCGCGGAGATCACCGGGTTCGCCGGCATTTCCCTCCAGCCCAACGCCGGTTCGCAGGGCGAATACGCCGGGTTGCTCGTCATCCGCGCCTATCACGAATCGCGCGGCGACACGCATCGTAACGTTTGTCTCATTCCCACCTCCGCGCACGGCACGAATCCCGCCAGCGCCGTCATGGCCAGCATGAAAGTCGTCGCCGTCGCATGCGACACCAACGGCAACATTGACGTCGCCGACCTGCGCGCGAAAGCCGAGGCGCACAAGGCCGATCTCTCGTGTCTGATGATCACCTATCCGTCCACGCACGGCGTGTTCGAGGAAACCATCCGCGAGATTTGCGACATCATCCACGCGAACGGCGGCCAGGTTTACATGGACGGCGCGAACATGAACGCGCAAGTCGGCCTCACCAGCCCCGGCTTCATCGGCGCGGACGTCTGCCATTTGAATCTGCACAAGACGTTTTGTATTCCGCACGGCGGCGGCGGACCGGGCGTTGGACCGATCGGCGTGGCGGAACATCTCGTGGAATTTCTGCCCGGCCACAACGTCATCAATCTCGGTGGCGAAAGTCCCATCGGGGCGGTTTCTGCCGCGCCGTGGGGCAGCGCGAGCATTCTCACCGTCTCGTGGATGTATATTGCGATGATGGGCCCGGACGGGCTGACCGAAGCGACGAAGTTCGCCATCCTCAACGCGAATTACATTTCCAAGCGGCTCGAAAAACATTTCCCGACGCTCTACCGCAGCAACGGCCTCGTCGCGCACGAATGCATCCTCGATCTGCGCGCGTTCCACAGCGTCACCGCCGAGGACGTGGCGAAGCGGCTGATGGATTACGGCTTTCACCCGCCGACGCTCTCGTGGCCCGTCGCCGGCACGCTTATGGTCGAACCCACCGAAAGCGAATCCAAATACGAACTCGACCGTTTCTGCGATGCGATGATCTCCATCCACGCCGAAATGGCCGCCGTGGAAAATGGTTCAGTGGATCCTAAGAACAATTTGCTCAAAGGTGCTCCTCATACTGCGGATATGATTGCCTCGGATAACTGGAACAAACCTTACACGCGCGAACAGGCCGCGTTCCCCGCGAAGTTTCTCCATGAATACAAGTTTTGGCCGCATGTAGCTCGGGTGGACAACGTGTTTGGAGATCGGAATCCAGTTTGCTCCTGCGTGGGGATGGAGAATTATTCCTAGCCACAGAGCCACACAGATGAAACATGGATTGTAGCGGCAGTCTACGACCGCCGTTGCAGGCCATGCAGAAATATCAGCGCTCACAGAGCGCCGCTGCAACGCTGGAGACAGAGACACGACTTCGCGTTGAATGGAATCCGCGTTCAGCGCTTCTGATCCACGGTTAAAACCTTCGCCCGTGCGGCGCGCACGCGCTCCGGCTGCGTTACTTGGGCGATTTCATTGTGGGCACGGGCGAGTGGCGGTTGCTGGGCTGGCTGTTGCCGCTTGGCAAAATCCACTCCAAGTTCATGCGCGAGGTGTTGGAATGCTTAGAAGCCGAGGTGGGGCGGAGTGGCTAGCAGATTTTATCCAGCACTGACCGCTTGAACCACGCAGGGATTTTGTCGGTCTTCAATTCCAACTGTTTTCCCTCGGTGATTTCCGCCAGCCAGGTTTGCTTGCCGTCTTTGCTGTCCCCGGAATTGTCGAAGATGTAAGCCCGGTTAGTATATCGGATGGCGTTAACCAACAAATTCAGTGAGCGGTGGTAGCGAGTCACGATCTTATCTTCTGGCACATTATGCCCTTTCAGTGCCACCCGGTTGCGCACGCGCGAAATGTTGATGGCGGAGTCGTCGGTGGCCACGAAATAGAGATAGGTCCGAAAGCCCGCCGCCTGTGCTTGAATGAGAATGTCCACCTTGCTGGGATGCGACATGACGGTTTCAAATGTGACTGAGAGTTTCTGAGCGAGAAGTTTCTGCCGAAGTAAATCGCTGGTGACCGAGGCCAGATACGAATTCACTTCCACCTGTGAAAAATCCAATCGCCCGTCGGCAAAGGTAAGTCGGTTGGCGACATCCGAAAGACCGGCTTGCTTTAGAAATTCAGAAGTGCTGAAAAATGGGATTACATCGTCGCCAGTCGTGCTCACGCCATACGCAGCAAAATCAAGCAGGCCCTGCTGCCGGATTTCCTGTTCGATCTCATCGGGGTTCAGGTAAACGCCCAGCAACGATGCGGGTAGATAGGTTTTTAAGGTGCTTTTGCCTGAACCATTAGGCCCGGCGAACATGCGCAGCCGTGGAATCGCCGCGCTCACTTGATCGTGAAGATGCTCCCGGTTTTGAATTGAGTGGGCGGATCGATCCGTTTCACTTCCACGCGCCGGCCATCGGGGAAAACCTCATAGATAACGCCGTTCTCGGACTGCAAGACACTTTGCCCCGACTTCAAAACCCGTTCACGCGCGGTAGCGAAAGCCGAGCTGGAAATTGCCGGAAACTGGCTTTCTAGCTTTTGAATATCTTGGTCTGACATATCGAACCTGTTGGCCCGAAGGTAAAGCACTCGTTAGGTTGTAGCAACCGTGTTTTGCCCGGCGAACTGGCTGAATCGGAATCATCCACGGTTAAAACCTTGGCCCGTGCGGCGCGCACCCGCTCCGGCTGCGTTACTTGGGCGATTTCATTGTGGGCACGGGCGAGTGGCGCTTGGCGGGGTGCTCGCCGTTCGTCCTTGCCGTCAGCGACAAATGCTCCCACCCCAAAAATGGGGCGGCTAACGGCAACGCGGCCGGTGCTAATAGGAAATTAGTGTTTTGACGGCCCGGCGGCGTGCCGCAGCAAATTGACCTGCGCGGAGAGACTTGCCAAGGGAGATGAAGAACACCACCGGAAACACCCAGCCGAAGATCTGAGTCAGTTTGTTCTTCACTTTTATGGTCGATTCAAAATGTGTTTCGGGTCGGCTCTCACGGATTTTTTATCAACCGATAAAACCGGTTACCCCCCGCTGGGGTTACCGCCGCCCGGAACTGTCCGCCAGAAATGACGGGCGTGGCCATAGAGTTCGTCCACGGTCCGCTGACGGAGGCGGACTCTTGGACACGGTAAACGCTTTGTTCGGCAGGCCAGAAAAGCTCCGCGCCCCCGCTGGCGACCCGCTGCAAGCTGAGTTGCGGCAGGGCGAAGAATTCGAGATGCACCCCAAACACGTTCCCCTGCGCGTCCCGCAGCGGCGTCTTGGTGACGTCGAGATAGGTCACCGGCCCGCCGATCTGCTGGTTGGCTTCCACGGCATGGTAGCCGATCCCCGTGGTCATGACCTGATGGTCGTCTGCACGGAATTTATCCGCATCCGCCGTCGGGTAGAAATAATAGTCGTCACGGCCGATCAGGTTGGTCACGGATTGGATCTCGGGGAATTTACCCTGCAATGAGGCGATGTAATTGCTGTTCGCATTGATGATGATACTGTTCGTATCTTTGTCGCTGATGAACAGCTGGGTGGCCTGCCACACATTGGTGGCGTCCGGGATGTGGGTCTGGCCGGGGGCGGGGACGGGGTAAAACTGCCAACGAAAGCCATAAGGCCTGCCCTGATCATCCTTCAGCAGGCTCAAATTCATATGCTGCCAGGAGGCCGGAGTCCCGAACGGGGAGAGTTGGATAAGCTTATCTATGGTCAAGCCGGTGGCGAGGCATTGCTGCTCCTCGGCATGCAAGGCATCAGCCTTGGCGACCGCGTAAAAGTCATAGACCGTCTTGCCCAAAATGCTCTCCAAGTTGGTGACCCATGCAAGGCCGCCGCCCTGCAGATTTTCCAGATACAATTGATTGGCATTAACAATCAGGCTGTTGGTGTCCTTGTCCAAAACGCGGATATGAGCCAGATCCCAAGCGTTGGTGAAAACGGGCAACGTGGTCAGCAGACTCTGGGCGCGACCTAGGGGAGCAGCCGCCAGCAAAAAGCCGAGCAGAATAAGAGATAAGCGAGGTTTCATGACAGGGATAGACATAAGAGAGAGCAGAAAATAAAAGCCACACGCGGAAACATTCTCACGCACAAAGCGCTTGCCGGGCAGAGCGCCGTGACGAGAGGTGGCGTACCCAGCAGGGTGGTCAAAGGGTACAGAGTGAAATTATAGATCATGGTTCATACGCCGTTATTTACCGAGGCTTATAGTTGCAGAGAGGGGCACGGCGCGCCATCAGGTGAACACCACTATTCGGAGTAAAGGTTACCCTTACACCGGCTGCCACAGGGGCGGAACACGATGGCACACAGGCAGGGATCTCGGGCCGGAGGATTTTTTTGCGGCAAGCCCAGCCGGGCTCAATGCCGCCATCGGGCGCGGTACGGGCAGTGGGTTGGCTACTCTACAATGTGCCGGATTCTGTCCAAATCGTCGCGGCACGTAACAACGCCGGTCCATCCGGCAGATTCAGCTTTTTTTTGAGATGCTCACGATAGGTCTCAACCGTCTTGGGGCTGAGCTTCAAATGCCCCGAGATCTGGAGTGTGCTCCGGCCGCAGCCCAACAGTTGAAACACCTGAAATTCCCGGTCGGATAACTTGGCCAGATTTACCGTTTTGGAGCACGGATCCGGGAAGATGTTTTGGAGCAGCTTGGCCGCCATCTGCGGGCTGAGATGAATGCCCCCTTGTACCACCGTTTCAATTGCCCCCAGAACCGTTTCGGTGGCCTCGGATTTCATCAGGTAACCCCGGGCGCCAGCCTGCATGGCGCGGTGGGCGTATAAGTCTTCATCAAACTGGGACAGCGCTAAAAATCGCATCTGCGGATATTCGGACGACAGCTCCCGGATCAGATTCAAGCCGTCGCCATCCCCCAATCGCAGGTCCATGAGAACAACGTCGGGCTGCAATTCAGCCACGGCACTCCGGGCCTCTGCCGCCGAGCCAGCCTCCCCGCAGCTGGTCACCCGCTCCTGGTGATTCAACCATTGCACCAGACCGCTCCGAAAAAACGGGTGGTCATCCACGATCAAAATGCGGAGTTTTTTCATGCGCTAGAGTTTTCCCTTTGGGTGATCGTCGCGAGCGGCACCCGGCAGATGGCCTCCGTATGGCCGGCGGGATTGGATTTGAGGGTCAGCGTGCCACCGAGGGTGGCCGCGCGATGCCGCATGATGCGCAGCCCCAGTCCCACAGAGGAAACATGTTCAATATTCCAGGTTTTGCCATCGTTCGTAACCGTTTGAATCAGGCTCTCCGTGTCGCACCGGATGGAGAGCGTGATCTGTCGGGCCTTGCCGTGCTGGATCGCGTTGCGCGCGGCTTCCTGGGCGATGCGGTAAAGTTGCAGGCTTTGATCCTGGGTCAGCGGCGGCAGCTCCGGCGACACTGTCACCCGGCAAACAATGTTAAAAACCGTCTCCATCTCTTTCCCCATCTGGGACAATCCCGCCGCGAGCCCCCCCGCGGCCAGATTCACCGGGACGAGCAGCCGGGCAAAATTCCGGACCTGGTCAATGCCGGCATTGACTTGCAGGACTAACTGCTGGGCCATGACCGCCTCGGGCATGGCGCGCCGTCCCAAGTCTTCCGACAGCGTTTTGATGCGGAATGCGATGCCGGCCAGATACGCACCAAAATGGTCGTGCAACTCATAGGCGAGGCGTTCCTGCTCATGGGAACTGAGGCGCGCCAACTCCTGCTCCAATTGCTTGCGTTCGGAGATGTCTCGCACGGCGGCGGCCACCAGCGTGCCTTCCGCCGTTTGCACCGGGCTGAGGCTGATTTCCACGGAGAATTCCGTCCCATCCTTGCGCAGGCCCAGCAGATTGGTTTTACCCGACCCCATCGGTCGGGCCTTGGCCGCCTGGAGAAAACGGTTGCGCTGGGTGAGATAACCGGCCCGCAGAGGGCTCGGCATCAAGATATCCACCGCCTGGCCCACTAATTCCGCACGGGTCCAACCGAACAGCTGCTCGGCCTGAGAGTTGATCAGTTTGATTCTCCCCGCCTGATCCATCATCACCAACGCGTCCGGCGCGAACTCAAACAGGTCCTCAAACTGCCGGCGGGTTCGCTCCAGTTCTACCGTGCGTTCGGCGACCCGCCGCTCCAGACCGGCCGAATGCTCCTGCAGGGCTTCCAAACGCTCGCGCTCCGCGCGGTCTTTCTCTTGCTGCGCCTTCGCCAGTTCGCCGGCGCGGGCTTCCAAGTCCTCATTCAACGCCAAAATCCGCTGCTGGTCGGCGCGTTGCTGCTTCGCTAACTGGAAGCCCCTGATGATGGTGGAATAGGTGGACAGGAGCGGGTCGATTTCCTCGACCAGCGTCTCATCGTAGCCGCCCGGCCGGTTGGACACGCCCACCATGGCGATCAGTTCGCCGCCGTGCTTGATGGGCACCCCGAGAAAAGAGTTCATCGGCGGATGGCCCGGCGGCAGACCTCCCCCGCGGGGGTCGGTGTCCGGCGCGTTGGCGATGACCGTTTCACCCGTAGTGAGGGCGGCGCCGAACAGGGTCTTGAGGTTATGGAATTCCAAGCCCGCGGCTTTGTGCTTTTCGTAAAAAGCCCGCATCTCCTCGTTCCAGGCGATGTTCGTAATCGCATGGGTCTTGAGGTAGGGTCGGCCTTGGCCATCACGCAGCACTTCAGCCACAAAACCGTATTCACTGTTCGTAAAGCTCAATATCAGCTTCAGAAGGGCGTCGAAAGTTTCCGCCGAGTCTATCTTGACCTTGTTGATATAACCCGCTTGCAGCTGGCCCACAGCCGAGAGTAAGTCGCTGGCACGCCGCAGTCGTCCCTCCGCCGCCTGCCGCGCCGCCAACTCCTGACGGAATTCCTCTCGGGACCGCCGCAATTCCAGTTGCGTCATCACCTGACGGGCCAGTCGATTGAGCCCGTCTCGCTGTTCGGTTGTGAGATCGCGAGGCACGCGATCAATGACGCAGAGCGTTCCGAGGTTATAGCCGTCCGGGGTGGTGAGGAGCGCCCCTGCGTAGAAGCGGATGCGGGGCTCCCCGGTCACTAGCGGATTGTCGCGAAAACGTTCGTCCTGCCGGGCATCGGGGATTTCGAGCAGCTCCGACCCCTGGATGGTGTGCTGGCAAAAGGAGAGATTCCGGGGCGTCTCAGCGACCTCGAGGCCCACCTTGCTCTTGAACCACTGCCGCCGCTCATCCAGCAGCGAAATCAGCGCGATGGGCGTCTGGCAAATCTGCGAGGCGAGCTTCGTAAAATCATCAAACTCTACTTCCGCCGGCGTGTCCAGCACCGCATAGCGATCGAGCGCGGCGAGACGGCCCGGCTCGTTCGGAGATTCCTTTGACTTCATGATTCTAGTCAAGACTTTAGGGGAACAGAGAACTTCTGTGAAGAACCAAATGCTTGCGCGCTTCTCCCCGCTAAAACGGGGAGACGAACGACGTGAGGGGCTTTAATTCCAAAGGCACACGACTCCTCCCCCCTGCCCTTTCCTCGCCGAATGAGGAGAGGGCGCATAGCCGGCGCACCGTTCGTTTGTTTCACAGTTCACCTCTGTGCCTCTTCGTATCATAACGCCAGAGTTTCCCGTGTCTTGAATGGGTAACCGCCAACTCAAACACCGGCTCTGTAATGTCACGGAAATTGCTAAATGGCCCCCCGATAGATGTTTTTATGAATAAAAAGCGTTTCAATGATCTGCTGATAGCCATGATCCTGTGTGAAAATGGCATTTCCGACTTGTTGTTTATTCCCGGCCGGGTGCCGCAGATGTCCTGTTATGGGAAATTGCGTTCATACACCAGTGATTTGATCGCTGAACCCGTCACCACCGAGATGACGGCGCAATTGTCTGACGTCCTGATTGATGGCAATGAGTTGGTCGCGGAAAACTACCGCAAGAACGGCTCGTGCGATTGCAGTTATTCCGTGCCGGGTGTAGCGCGATTCCGGGTCAATATCTATTCTCGAGGGGGACATCGCGCGATCGTCATGCGTAAGCTCTCCAACACGATCCCGCAACTTCAGGATCTCAAAGTTCCCCCGGTCTTTGACCAGATCATCCACGAAAACGCCGGATTGGTTTTTATCACCGGCGCCACCGGCACAGGCAAGACGACCACGCTGGCGGCGATCTTGAACGAAATCAATCTCAACCAGGATATCCATGTCATCAGCCTCGAAGACCCCATCGAATATCTGCATGAACCGATTCAAGCGACGTTCAGTCAGCGCGAATACGGCAAGGATTACTTCGATCCTGCGGTGGGCCTCAAGGCGGCATTGCGTCAGTCACCTCACACGATCATGGTCGGCGAAATCCGGGATCGGGAAACCATGGAGGTCGCCATCACCGCTGGCGAGACGGGGCATCTCGTTTTCTCGTCTCTCCATACGATCAACGCAAGCCAGACGATCAACCGCGTCTTGGGCATGTTTGACAAAGGCGAGGAATCCCTCATGCGGCAGCGGTTGGCGGATGCGTTGCGCTGGGTGGTGAGTCAACGGCTTGTTCCAAGGCTGGATGGCGGACTACAGTTGGTCACGGAAGTCATGGGTAACAACATGCGCTCGCGTGAAGTCATCATCTCCGGGGAATCAGAGAAGCACAACCTACACGAGATCATCGAAAGCAGTGTCACACCTTGGGGTTGGCATAGCTTCGAACAATCTCTGATCAACGCCGTGCTCGCAGGTGATATCGCTCCGGAAACCGCGTTGCACTACGCCAATCACAAAACCCAGATGCAGCAAGCGTTGGACAAATACACAGCCGGCCGCGTCGCCGCGTCCAAGCACAAGATGAGCGACACCGTCATGTTTGATAAGAAGCTGGCGCTGGCCGAAACGCCCGCGTGATCAGATGGAATGGTCCGGCTTTACCTTGGTTGGACAAGGGGTTTCTCCTGCGTGCGACTTTGAAACCAGTCCGATTCGCAAAACCTAGTAATTGAGCTCGGCTTGAATGGCGGCGAGTTCCGCACGCGGTTCGTCGGCGACATGATCCATCCGGTTTGCGCGATGATACCAATATCGGGCGTTCCCCAGATCGCCTTCGATCTTGTGCAACACGGCGTGAATCCACGCGGCTGTTGGGTCCTCTTCGTAGTGCTGGACTAGTTGATGCGCGGCGTCCCACTTGCAGGCCAGAGCCAGTTCCACCGCATGGAGCATCTCATCTTTGGGTGCATGTATAGCCATTGGTTTATTTTATTGACCAGCTTTAACCCGCTTCTTCTCCCGGCTCGCGACTTTCTTGATGCTCTCGGCCACGGGCAGATTCTCCGGCATCGTGCCGCCGAGTTCGTGAATGGTCTTGCGGACTTTGCGGCCCACTTCGTTGTGAATCCGGTTGGCGTGATCTTTGTTCCGCACGTTTTCGCGCCTCAGCTTTTCCTCGGTCTGCGTGGCGCGGAACAGATTGGCCACTAGTTCCGTGCTGCCCATGTGATCGAGAACCTGCTGCCTGGGTTTGAGCCGCTTGCGCTCGGGGATGTCGCGCATACCCAGCCCGCCGTAAAGCCCGCGATACCCGTGATCCATGAAGATGGCGTATCCAGCGGCTGCACAACGCCGGGGTGCGTCCAGAAGTGGAGGTGAGTGGCCAGCGGACGGAGATACGGCTGTGTTGGAGACCAGCCGCAGCAGGGTGACAACGGGTGGCGTGTTAGAAAACCTCCATGCGCTTCTCCTTTCCGAGCGCTGCGGCTGGTCGAGGACGACACAGCCGCGCCCCTTCAAACTCCTGACCACCATTTCCTGACGCCGCGTTTGCAAGGCGAAATAAGTTTGCCCAAGTGCCACGAGAGGCTTGCTCGGATCGGCGTTCTGAATTACGAGGTAGCAGGCGTCGCGAGAGAGCTTCCAATCTTCGATGGGCCGTTGCGCTCCTGATCCAAGATTGACCATTTCGTTGGTTTCAACGAAATGGTCGAAAACCGTATGGCCACTGCTCGCACACGCTTCGCGTGCTTTGGCGATGACGGTGAAAAAGTTGCGAAAGTTGGTGTATTCCAGCACCTGGGCCAAATCGCGCGCCGACCAGAATTCGTGGCCTTCGGCACTGACACGTTTGATTCGTTCAAAGGTGTTGCTGCCGGCTGGTGCGGGAAGTTGGCTGCTCATCGGTTTCCTTTTACCTGAAGCCGCAGTTCAGACGAAGAACGAATTGTTCACACTTTGCGATAGGAGAGGCCTCGTCGCGCACGAATGCATCCTCGACCTGCGCGCGTTCAAGGGAACGACTGCGGAGGACGTGGCAAAGCGGCGGATGGGTTACGGCAGATTTCGACACCTCCCCAGCCCTCTCCCCGCTCAAGGCGGAGAAGGAGAAGCACCCGTCGCCCGCGTGGACAACTTCTTCGGCGCCCGCAACCCGGTCTGTTCCTGCGTGGGGATGGAGAATTATTCGTAGGATGAAAATCTAAATTAAACTGCCAGCCGACAGCGAAATTCCGTCGGAGCATACATCGGAGCATACACTGTTGCAGTCGGGCGCATCGCCCACTAAAGTTCCATCGTGAACGCGCTGACCAAACAGGAACAACTCGTCCTCTGCCTCGTGCTGGGGATGTTGCTGATGGGGTGGGCTGTGAAATCCTATCGCGCAGCGCATCCGAACACGCAGATCGTCCAGCGCGCCACACCTTGAATTGCTATGCAGGAACTGACTTTTGAAACCACGCTCGCCCTGGTGATCGCCAAGGACTCGCGCTATCCGCGCGACGCCTACCTCTTCGTGAAGGACGCGCTTGATCACACGCAGAAAATTGTCCTGAAAGAAAACAAGGGCGAGATGCGCCACGTCACGGGGCAGGAATTGCTCGGCGGCATCCGCGACTACGCGCTCGCACAATTTGGCCCGATGACCCAGATGGTCTTCGAGGAATGGGGCATCAAACGCTGCGAAGATTTTGGCGAAATCGTTTTCAACATGGTGGAGATCGGGTTGCTCGGCAAAACAGAGAAGGACAGCCGCGACGATTTCGGCGGTGGCTACGACTTCCATGATGCGTTCCGAAAACCATTCTTCCCTTCAAGCAAGATCGCCCCGCCGGAAAAACCGGTCGCTTCCTGATCCAAACAAAAACCGGAGCGGCCTTGCGACCGCTCCGGCCCGCGTTCGGACAACACAAGTTGCCCGTGAACTCTTGAACTTCAACGCGGAAATCGTTCGTCCAAAACATTCAGCATCAAACAGACTTCTTTGAGACTCCGTTGGAACGATGGCGAAATTATGTCATTCCTGTGACATCGCTGTGACTCTCTCCACAGACTCGAACGCTCGCGCCATCGTTGCCGATAGGCGACAAGTTGAAGAAACACCGGAGCCCGGTCCGATTTGATTTTCATGGCCAGCGAAATTGCGAGGAGTCTCGCCGCACGGCAAAACGCACTAGCAACATTCCGCGAAGTCGCTCGCTGCCGAAATAGGGGAGCGGACGGGACACGGATGCACACGGTTTTAAGTCCTGACCCGTCCGTGCCTCCGTCACACGTGTGACGAAGGAAATTGAGGGATGCTTTTTCACAGGGATTATCGCTTTCATCTCGAGGCCATGAAACACGACTACTGCGACAACTCTACGCCAGCGGGGTTACATTGATGTTACGTCGCTCAGAACCCGCGTTTCATTTCCCTGTGTGGCGTATCAGAGATTGATTGTCACACAGTCGTAACAATGCCGACATCAAGGCGTGACACGGTTTCACGACCTTACTTATGAATGAAGTTACTTTTCTCTTTGGTCACGCTCCTGGCACTCACAAGTGGAGTGCGACTGGTCGCCGCCGACGCCCCTGTCATGGCGCAGACGCGCACGACACTGGAGCAGTGGGTGCAGACGCGGCAGTTGATCTCCAAGACGCGTAACGACTGGCAGGCGGACAAAGAATCTCTGGAACAGACCGTTGCTCTCTACGAACGCGAGTTGAAATCCATCAACGACCAGATGTCGAAGGTGTCCACGAACAACTCGCAGGTCGCGAAAGAAATGACCGAAGCCACCGCGCTGCAAAAGCAGTCGAACGAGACCCTGGATGGCGCGCGGCAATTCGCGACAGACTTTGAGGCGCGTGTGAAAAAGTTCGTGCCGCAGTTGCCTTCGCCGCTTCAAGACATTCTCAAGCCGTTGCTCGCCAAATTGCCCGCTGATCCCGCGAACACAAAGATGCTCGCCGCCGAACGCATGCAGGTGCTGGTCGGATTGCTCGGCGAACTCGACAAGTTCAACAACGCCGTGAATCTCTTCAACGAGAAGCGCAAGAATCCCAAAGGCGAGGAAGTCGCCGTGCAGACGATTTATATCGGACTCGGTGCAGCTTACTTCGTGAACGAAGCCGGTGATTTCGCGGGCACAGGCACACCCGGCAGCAACGGTTGGGAATGGGCTGTCAAACCTGAGATCGCATCTACAGTTCAAGAAGTCGTCAAAATTTATCGCAACGAGCGCACGGCGCGCTTCGTGACTCTGCCCGCCACGGTACGTTGAAGACCCATTAACATTTTTTCCCGATGACCAAATCCTACATAAAAATTTGTTTTGCACTGTTGGTTGCAATTTCTTGCACGCTCCAAGCACAGACGATTGAGAACGTCCTCACCAGCGCGAACGACGATCTTCAAAAGGCGAGCGCAGAACTTTCTGGCGTGCGTCAGGAGATCGAAGCCGAGCGATTGCCCCTGGCCCGCAAGGTGACTGATCTGGAACAGCAACTCATCAATCGCCGCGCTGACTTGGTGAAGGCGCAGCGCTTTCAGGAAAACCAACTCGTCGAGTTGAACGCGCTCAAGTCAGACGCCAAACGTCAGACTGACGAAGTCAAATATGTGGACTCACTCGTCACCGAGTATGGCCGCGCTTTTCGTTCGCGCCTCAACTTCATTGAAGAACCGCGCTACAAGGCGTTGCTCGAACAAGTGGACGCCACAGCCGCCTCCGCAGACTTGGCAGCGAAAGAAAAATTCGCCCGTCGCTCCGTGCTTCTCACGACCGCTCTGCAACGGGCTGAAGGCGCACAAGGCGGTGAGACCTTCGACGGCAAAGCACTCGACAAGCAAGGCTTGGTGCAAGCGGGCAAGGTCGTGGTCTTTGGACCCGTCGCAATGTTCGCGAGTTCATCGGGGACATCGGCTGGCTTGTTGCAACAGGAGTTGAATAAGTCGGATCCGACGATTGCACAAATGGAACAACCGTTGATGGACGCCAGCCGCGCGCTTGTCACTTCTGGCAACGGTCAGATGGTTCTCGATCCCACACTCGGCAACGCATTCAAACTGTCCGCCATGCACACGAGCCTGTATGACAAACTAGCCGAGGGCGGCTTGGTCATGATCCCATTGTTGGGACTGGGACTGGCATCGCTGGTTCTCGCGTTGGTCAAGTGGCTGCAATTCACCCGCGTTCGGCTCGCTACTGAGAACGATCTGCAAACGGTTCTCAAACACATCGAATCCCGGAAGCCCGATCTCGCACTTAATCACGCGCGCAGCATTCCCGGTATCGCGGGCGAATTGCTCGCCACAGCCGTGCAACATGTGGACGAGAAGAAGGAATACATTGAAGAGATTCTTTAC
Organism: Akkermansia muciniphila; assembly: GCA_945882065.1. Lineage (GTDB taxonomy): Bacteria > Verrucomicrobiota > Verrucomicrobiia > Limisphaerales > JADLHS01 > JADLHS01. Next base: position 14,183 of record CAMCWI010000003.1, on the reverse strand, counting down.
GAGAAAATGCTCGGCGCACGCACGCGGCTTGAACGCGGTCTGCCGTTCCTCGCGCTTACTGCCACGACGGGTCCGCTGCTCGGATTGCTCGGCACGGTCACGGGCATGATCGCGACGTTCAAACTCATTTCCAGTTTCGGCAGCGGCGATCCCAAGATGCTGGCGTCCGGTATTTCCGAAGCACTCATGGCCACTGCCACCGGCATGGGTGTGGCGATTCCCGCGCTATTGCTGCACGCCTTCCTGAGCCGCAAGGCCAAGAGCATTCTCGGCAGCATGGAGCAAACAGCAGTTGGCTTCGTGAACGGCGTCCCGTCGGACGACAAACCAAATTTCGGTTGAAACCCTCAACACCAAAAAAACTATGAACGAAATCTTCAAAATGATGTTGCACACCTGGACGACCGGCGGCTGGGTCATGTGGGCCATGGTGCTGTTGTCGCTCGTCATGTATGTGAGCGCGGCGCAATTGCTGATGTCGGCATATCATCGTGGGTTGACCAAGGCGACTGATGTTGTTCTGCGCAACTGGGTGGCCAAACCCGAAACCGCGCCAGCCAGCGTGCGCGAATTGGTTCGTTACACGCAGGACGAAATACATTCGATCAAAGATATCGAAGGCCGCTTCCGCGAAGTCGAAGCCTCGCAGGTCACTGACTTGGATCGCCGCGTCGCGTTTCTAAATGTGCTCGTGGTTTCAGCGCCGTTGTTCGGATTGCTCGGCACGGTCTTGGGAATGTTGCTCACGTTCAAAGCCATTGGCATCGGCGGCAGTTCCGCTTCTGAAATCATCGCCAAGGGCATCAGCGAAGCGCTCGTGGCCACACAGACCGGCATGATGGTGGCGATTCCGGGATTGGTCATGGCGAGCATCGCCAAACGCTGGCGCAATGAATACGTCGCATTTCTCGCGCGATTGGAGAGCATCACGCTGCGGCACTTCCGTCCTGAATTCCATGGTATGACGCGCATCTTCACACGCCAGACTGAAACAGGCACAACACCGATGCCCGCAGTCGTCAAATCGGAAACCGTTCTCGCATGAGATTCCGCCGCACGTTGGCTGAACCCGATGAGTCCATTGAGCTGAATCTGATTCCGCTCATTGATATCATCATGTTCCTGCTGATTTTTTTCATTTCGACAACAAGCATGATGCAGGAAAAAGGTTTGTCCGTGGACAAGCCGCAGTCCGACCCCGGCAGCAGTTCGGGAGAAAACACCTCGATCATTCTTTCAGTCGCACCTGACGGCAAAGTCAGCCATGAAGGGAAAGAGATCGGCTTGAGTGGCGTGCGCCCGACAGTGAAGCGGCTTTGTGCTGAAGAAGCGAAACCGGTGGTGATTCAAGTGAACGAAAAATCCCGCTCCGGCATGATGATCCGAATCATTGACGAAGCCCGCATGGGCGGGGCCAAGGACGTGAGCGTTGCCTCACAACGCAGTTAACGAATTTTCATGAGATTTCGCCGTCAACTTGCCGAGCCTGATGAGTCCATTGAGCTGAATCTGATTCCGCTCATTGATATCATCATGTTCCTCCTGATCTTCTTCATCTCGACGACGAGCTTTATCGAAGAGCCGGGTGTGACCGTGACCAAACCCCGCGCCGCCAGCGCGCGTCAGACGGACAAGAACAGCATCATTTTCGCGGTCACGGCGGATGGCAAGGTTGCCTACGGCGGAAAAGAAATCGGTTTGGGAAATGTGCGACCGACCGTGAAACGCCTTTGCTCCAAAGACAAACTTCCGGTGGTGATCCAGGCCGACGATAACGCCAATTCCGGCATGGTCATCAGCGTGATTGATGAGGCCAAACTTGGCGGGGCCAAAGAAGTGAATCTCGCCACAGACAAAATCTGATATGCGAAAAGTTTATCAGAACGAAAGCAAGATGGCCCGGCTGCCGGTGGCAGTCATTTTCGGCGTGGGGTTCACCGCCGTGTTGTTTGGTTTCATTCCGTTCGCGCATCGCATCGCCAAGCCTGAACGTTCGCTGGAGTTGCGCACAACCAGCGCGGTGGAATTACCTCCGCCTGTTGAGGAGGAAATCGCGCCACCACCACCTGAAGCAGAGAAACCACCTGAAGCAGCGCCTGAACCGCAACTCGCAGAGACAACGCAACAGATTCCATTGAGCGCGGACTTGGAAGTCGCGATGGGATCAGGCGGCGCACTGGCTGGCTTTGGTGAAATCCGTTCGCTCACCGCTGCTGAAGCCGTGCAGGAAGACACGTTCGATGTCGCCGATCTGGAAAAGCGACCCGAACCTGTATCGCAGGTTGCGCCGACTTATCCTGAAGCGTTGCGCAAAGCCAAGGTTGAGGGCGTCGTGACGTTGATCTTCATTTTGGACGAGACAGGTCGCGTTGAAGACCCGCGCGTGGAGAATTCTTCACGGCCAGAATTTGAGAAACCTGCCTTAGACGCGATCCGAAAATGGCGCTTCAGTCCCGGACAAAAAGACGGGCAAGCTGTGCGCACTTACATCCGCGTGCCGTTGCGCTTCCGCGTCACAACGGGTTGAATAGCTAAAACCGATTGAACTGATTTTATGACTCGAAACAGAAAAAACCCCTTGCTGGCGGTGCTGGCGTTCTTGATGAGCATTGCCACATCACCTGTGGTCAAAGCCGAAAAAACGGAGGTAGCCACCACGCCAAACAAGTTTGCCCCCTTGTCCTCGGATCATGAACTTGCCGCAGTCTGGAACGATCCCGATTTCCAACGCCGTCTGATCGGGAGCTACGGTTTCGCCTCGGAGGTGGAGCCGAAGTTGCAGCCCGACGAGCTTGAAAAATATCGCACTGTCGTGATTCCGATCCTCACGAACAGCGACACCAAGAAAATCATTTCCACACTTGAAGGCCTTACCACGTCGAAGGCCAGTGCGGTGTTTGATTTCACGCTAGGCAACGTTTATTTCCAACGCGAAGACCTGACCAACGCCGCAAAGCACTTCGAGATGGCGATCCTCAAGTTCCCGGACTATCGTCGCGCGCAGAAGAATCTGGCGTTCGCGCTCGTTCGCGATGGCAAATACGCCGAGTCCATCAAACCGCTCACACGCACAATCGGGTTAGGCGGTGGTGATGGAAAAGTTTTTGGTCTGCTCGGCTTTGCTTGCTTGAGTCAGGGCCGGAATGTTTCCGCTGAGGCAGCGTATCGCCAGGCTCTCGTGTTCGAGCCGGAGAATCTGGATTTCAAACTCGGCCTTGTGAAGAGTGCCATCGGTACGGGCAACTATGATTACGCCCTTTCCGTACTCGACGAGTTGATCAAACAGTATCCTGACAAGGACAACCTCTGGACGTTGCAGGCGAATCTTTTCATCCAGAAGGAACAACCCGCCAAAGCCGCGATCAGTTTGGAAATGCTTCGTCGGCTCGGCAAAGCCAATGTCCAATCGCTCAATCTGCTCGGAGATCTTTACATGGCGCAGGAATCGCGCGATCTCGCTCTAGGCGCTTACACCGAGGCGATGACGAAGGACAACGGTCAAAATCCGGCCAAGGCATTGCGCCCCGCCCAGATTCTCGTGAGCCGTGGCGCATGGACTGAGGCGCGTGAGCTGTTCGGAAAAATTCGCGCATCCGGCACGGCGTTGACTGGCGCGGATGAACTCAAGTTACTCAAGCTCGAATCCAAAGTGGCCATGTCCACGGGCGCGGGAGACAAGGCGATTGAATCGCTGGAGCAGATCATTCAGAAAGACCCGCTCGATGCGGAAGCGTTGATGCTCGCGGGGGATTATTACGCCAAGAACAACCAGAAGGAGAAAGCGGAGTTCCGCTATCGCACCGCGTCCGGCATCACGGGTTTCGAAGCTGACGCTTATGTGAAACACGCGCAACTGCTCGTGCAATCTCAGAAATATCTCGAAGCCGCCGAGTTGTTGAAGAAGGCGCAAAAGGTCAAACAGCGGGACAACGTGCAGCGCTATTTGGAAAAAGTGGAGCAACTGAGCCGCACCGCGCGTTCCTGAGCAATCGTTCGCCAACTTCGCAAACGCACTTGTTCATGGAAACCAAATCCCCTCACCACATTTCGACGAAGATATGGAACGCGACTCTACACGCGCTGGTGTCTCCCCTTCGAACAGTATGCGTGTTTGCGTTCGTGCTTTTAATTTCCGCACTGACCTCAAAAGCGCAGGATGCTGGTGCCGTGTCTGGCGTGGTGATCAACTCATTTGACGGCAAACCGATTCCCGGAGCCACGGTGACAGTGCGTGGAACAACTCTCGCCGCGCAAACAGATAGCACAGGGCGTTTTGAACTTAAGAATCTTCCTCTTGGCGATCAGGTTTTGCGCATCTCCAAGTCCAGCTTCGCAGCGGCTGTCGTCACAGACGTGCGCGTTATTGCCGGACAGATCACAACTGTGAACGGAAATCTGCGCCCTGAGTTTTACGAGATGGAGGAATACGAGGTCACGGCGGAAGAGTTCACGCAACAGACCGAGCAGATCATGATCGAGCGTCAGGAATCCAGCGGGATGATGGACAGTGTGGGTTCAAAGCAGTTTGAAAAAACCGGCGCGAGCGACGCGGCGGAAGTGTTGACCAAAGTCTCTGGAGCAAGTATTGCCGACGGCAAGTTCGCTGTGATTCGCGGTCTGGCGGATCGTTATACGTCCACCACGATCAACGGCAACGATCTGCCGAGTGCTGATCCAGATCGTAAGGCGGCGCAATTGGATCTCTTGCCAACTCAGGTCATCGAGAAGATGGAAGTTGCAAAAACATTCAGCCCGGACATGTCAGGCGGCTTTGCCGGCGGTGCGATTGATATCGTGACCAAGAGTTATCCCGAGAAAGGCACGCTGACATTCAGCCTTGGCACGTCTTACAACACTCAGGCCAACCTGAACAACAATTTCCTGATGACAGATCGCGGAGGTACGGACTGGCTGGCGATGGACGACGGAACACGCGAATTACCAGCTATTGCCAGAAGCACCAGCGCGTCGGGGACGTCAGGCCCAATCCAGAATGAAGCTGCGGTTGAACGCAGTTTCAAATCCACACAACTTTCTCCCATTCCCGAAAAGTCTCCGCTGAACTCCAGCATGGCGGTGACGTTCGGCGACAGTTTCAAGGGTGACACCCTTAAATTTGGATACCTCGGCTCGTTAAACTATAAAAACGATTACAAGTTTTACGATAATGGTGTTTCCAGAAAATTTGAAACCCCGACTGCGATTGTCCGTGATAAAGTAGATGCCAAGGCTGTCATCGAGTACACATGGGCGGCTTCTACTGCATTCACTTTGGGCATTGGTGAGGATCACGAGCTTAAATTTAACTTCCTCTTTGTGCAGGCGGCGGAGGATGAAGCCCGCCGGCTTAAAGGCCAAGACGATAACGTGGGCACCACGCCCGGCGAGACCTACCTCGATCAATCCTTGTTACACTGGACTGAACGCAACCTGACCTTTTATCAGCTCGCGGGTTCGCACGACTTTCCGTCCTTGAAAGATGCAGCCTTCGATTGGGCCGGGTCAATGTCCACAGCAACGCAAGAAGAACCGGATTATCGAATCTTCCAATATGTGGCAGATGACATTAATTCATTTTACCTGCCGCAAGCGGCAACTGAACCGTCTTATCCGACAAGGTTTTGGCGGGAGCTGGAAGAAAACAATACCAATCTACGGGGCGACCTAAAAATCCCGATGCCCTCCTACAACGATAAAGACAATTTTTTCAAAACCGGCGCAGCTATCAGCGATTCCACTCGCGACTACTACCAACGTGGCTTTGATATGCGTGCTCCGAGTCTTGCGCATCCCTTTTACACAGGTGGCGATCCCCAGAGTTACCTCGACCCGGCCAACGCAGCACTTACAGAATACCGGAACTTTCCAGCAAACATCACTTATGAGGGCAGTCAGCTTATTAAAGCAGCGTATCTCATGGGCGATTGGGCGGCTTTTGAAAGACTCCGACTGGTCGGGGGCGTACGTGTCGAAGAAACTGAATTGACTCTTACTGGCGAAAATCAGTCCACGAGGAGAGCACTTACGCCAGGTAATCTGAATCGTACCGACTTGCTTCCGTCTCTAAGTGCTACCGTTTTTTTGCATGAAAAGCTTCAGTTGCGTGCGGCGTGGTCACAAACGGTCGTCCGCCCTGCCTATCGAGAGATAGCTCCCGTGGGGATTTATGACATCGCTCAAAGCCGCACTTACTACGGAAATCCCAACCTCACATTTTCTGAAAGTGCCAATTACGATCTGAGGTTGGAATGGTATCCTAGACCCGGAGAAATCGTTTCACTTTCATTATTCATGAAAAAAATTGACGCGCCGATCGAGCTCTACACCGTTGATTTCTCTGGCGATAACTTAACTTACGAGAATTTTGAAAAGGCGGACATTATGGGCGTTGAGGCGGAGTTCCGCTCCCGTTTGGATAATCTTTGGTCGCCACTTAAGGAGTTGACACTGGGATTCAATGCCACCTATATCGAATCAGAAGTTCCGTTGAATGATATCCAGAGAAATGTCAACGTAGTGGGTAACGTCCGCGGAGGTAAGATCACGCGACCCATGTTTGATCAGCCTGAATATGTCTTCAACACGGACCTGACATGGGATCACGAGCCCACCAAAACAGCATTTACCATTTCTTACGGCATTGTCGGTCCGCGATTGGTGGTTGTGAATTTGAACCGCCCGGATGAATACGAAGAGCCTGCTCCCCAACTAGACATGTTCCTCAGTCAAAAACTCGGCAAAAACTGGAAGTTTAAGTTGTCGGCAAAAAATCTTCTGAATCCATCCTACGAGGTCAGCCAGACTTGGGTGACAGGCGAAAAAACCATTCTCAAGAGCCACACCAAAGGTATCACGTTCGGACTTTCCGTCGGTTGCGAATTTTAACAAGCATCACTCAGCAAACCTGTCAGTCCATAAAAGCGTCATTCCCGCTGCGAAAGTCCACGCTGGATTTCATATTCATGGGAAATTAAAAAGTGCGGTAAGGGGCGGTCATCTGGCTTGGCTTAAACTTGAAGGTTTTGATCCGCTGCATGAAGCTGGTTGTGAAAAAATAATCGTCCTGGCTTTTCGTCGGGTGATCCACGGATGAAATCTGGAAAACGCAGTTCAACCACGGACGCCCGTTCATTCGTGGTTTCCAAACTCTACGAACTCGCGCTTGTGTAGCGTTTGAGCGACATACGCCAGACCCATTCGGAAAAGAAGGCGCACGCGATGGCCATCCCCACCAGCAGAAAACAGGAACTGGACGTCAGCCGATCCGTGAGCAAGCGCGCCGGGACATTCGAGACGAGCAACACCGGCAGCGCGAATGTGAAGACCGTTTTGAACACGCCTCGCGGAAAGGCGTCGTCCGGCATCCGCGCGATGTTGAACAGATTGTAGTAGCCGTGAACAATTCCCTGCGCTTTCACCGTCCAGAAGCTCACCGACGCCAGCGAGAACATCAGGCAATAATGGATGCAGATGCCGATGAAACACAATGCGAGGAAACCCACCGCCATCGGCAGCGTGGGCGAGAGTTGCAATTCACGCGCCGCGTAGATCATCACGGCCAGCGCAGAACCTGCGTTCACAAAACCACCGAGATCAACTTGTCGCAACGACGCCACGAAGCGCGTGTTGACCGGCAGCATCATGAGAAAATCCATTTTGCCCGTACGAACCAACTCCGATAGGTTTGCGCAGTTGATGAGGAAGAACGCCTGAAAGAGTTGCTGGATGAAATGACTCACGCCGACGAGCAACACGACCTGCCACTTCGTCCATGAACCGATATGTTGCGTGTGCAGATACAACACGGATATGAAACCGAGTTGCAACGCGAACCACGCCAGTTCCACCACGATCCAGAGCAGAAAATTGCCCTTGAACATCGTCTCGCGCGTCACGGAGTTTTTCCACAGAGCGGCGTAGATACCAGCGTATCTGCCGAGCATCGAAGGTCGAGAGTCGAGAGACGGCGGCGCACTCGCAGGCGCGTTTGTCTCTCGGTTCTCGACTTTCGGCTCTCGACTCATTTCATCAACCTCCCGCCGCGGCGTATTTTTTGATCCCACGAAACCAAGCGAACCGCGCCAACAGATACGCGCCCACCACCCAACCTGCCTGCGCCAACAAGCCATTGACCAAGGCAGCACCGGTGATCTTGCCCAGATAAATCCCGACCGGCAGATACAGTTGATACGGGAACGGCGTGAAAAACAAAATGTCCTGCACCACCTGCGGCAAGATTGCTAACGGAAACATGTGGCCACTGGCGATGTATTCAAACGCGTAGAGGATGAAGATGAACGTCGAGACTTCCATCACCCAGAACGCCAGCATGGCCATCGTGTAAGAGATGAAGAATTGCAGCATTGCCGTCATCAGCACCGACATCATAAACAAACCGAACGTCGCCGCGTCCGGTGGCAGAACGAAATAATCGCGCAGATAAATTGTGACCAGCACCAGCGGAATGAAGGCCACGGTGAGATACGTTCCGCGCCCGGCGAGATAGAGACAAAACCTGAACCACAGATAATCCACCGGCTTGAGCAGGAACTGGCTAATATTGCCGTCCTTGATGTCGGCGGCGATCTGCCAGTCGTCTTCATTCACCGCCGTCAGGGCGTCCACGAGTGTGACCAGCAGGTAGTAGGACGTCATCTGCGCCAGCGTGAACGTGGCCACGGATGCGGCATCGCCCTTGCCTTCGTAGATGTTTCGCCAGAGCAGAAGAATGGCCGTAAGCGGGATGAAACCGAACACTGTGCGCGCAAGAAAATTGAACCTGTATGTCAGGTTGTTCTGAACTCCGATGCCGATGACATGCCAGTATTTTCTCACGCTGAAAAATCCGACATAGATTAGAGACAAGAGCGGGACATGGAAACAAAGTTTTATCCGCTGAACGTCTGAGGCATTCCATCCGTCCCGCGCGAACGAAAGCGGCGTGGCACTCCACTTCCCGCCGAGTCCATAGGGACTCACTACCTGCGTTGTTTGATTCGGTCACCTCTTTCTCCGCTGCGCCTCACTGACCTCCAATCACACCCATGCTGACGACTGACCCGATTGAGTGATTGCCAGAGCGGTCACAATTGTTAGCCTGTCGTCGCATTTCAAAATTGTCTCTATGAAACTTATCCATTCTTTCTCACTGCTCGCGTCGTGCTGCGTTGCCGTTGCTGCATTGGCGGAGTCAGCCGGGACAGATTTGTTCAATGGCAAAGATCTCTCCGGTTGGACGCAACGCGGCGGCAAAGCCAAATACACCATCGAGGGCGAGGCCATCGTGGGAACGTGTGTGCTCAACACGCCCAATTCGTTTCTTTGCACCGACAAGACCTACGGCGATTTCATCTTTGAATACGATTTCAAAGTGGACCCGCGCCTGAACTCCGGCGTGCAGATCCGCAGCGAATGTTTCGACGCCGCAAAACAAATCGAGTGGGAAGGCAAACCCATCGCCATCCCTGCGGGCCGTGTTCACGGCTACCAAGTGGAGATTGATCCGAACCCAATTCAGAATCGCTGGTGGAGTGCGGGGCTTTACGACGAGGGCCGGCGCAAATGGATTTATCCTGGATTCGCTGGCGGAAACGGCAAGGCGTTCACCGAGCAAGGCCGGAAGATTTTCAAGCAGGGCGATTGGAATCATGTGCGCGTGGAGGCCCGTGGCGATTCGCTCAAGACTTGGCTCAACGGCACGCCGTGCGCAGACGTGAAAGATTCGATGACGCCGCGTGGGTTTATCGCGTTGCAGGTTCATGGCATCGCCAAGGAAACTGACAAGGACGGCGCGCAAGTGCGCTGGCGGAATCTGAAGATCACCGAACTGAATGCCGCCATCGCGTCATCGGCGGTCAATACGCTCACGGCGGAGGAAAAAACTGCGGGCTGGCAGTTGCTCTGGGATGGCAAAACTTCCGAGGGTTGGCGCAGCGCAAAGTCGGAAAACTTTCCGGCGCACGGCTGGACGATGAAGGACGGCGTGTTGACGGTTCACGATACGTCCGGCGGCGGTGACATCATCACGCGCCAGCGCTACTCAGACTTCGAGTTGATGGCGGAGTTCAAGATCACGCCCGGTGCGAACAGCGGCATCAAGATTTTTGTGCAGCCAAACCTCTCGCCAATTGACAAGGTCACCAGCAAACCCACCGGCCTCGGCTCGGCCATCGGCTGCGAGTTTCAGGTTCTCGACGACGCCAAACATCCCGACGCAAAGCTGGGCAAGAATGGCAATCGCACAGTCGGCTCGCTCTACGATTTGATCCCCGCGCCTGCGGATAAAAAAGTTTCTGTGGTCGGCGACTGGAACTCCGCGCGGATTTTATCGCGCGGCAAGCACGTCACGTTCTGGTTGAACGGCCAAGAGACAGTGAATTTTGAGCGCGGCTCGGAAAGTTTCCGCGCGCTCGTCGCGGCGAGCAAGTATCACAACATCCCCAGCTTCGGCGAGTGGGCTGACGGTCACATCCTGTTGCAAGAACACGGTGACGAAGTGTCCTATCGAAACGTCAAGATTCGTGTTCTGTCGGCAAAATGATTTCAACTGCAAACACTCAACCCATTTTTCAACCATGAAATCAACAACCCGCAAGCAATCAGCCCAAGTCACCGTGGATCGCCGTTCGTTTCTCAAGAGCGTATTCGTGGCGGGTGCGTCCACCGCGTTCGCGCCGCAATTCATTTTTGCCGCGTCCGGCAAAGCCACGCCGAATGAGCGCGTGAACCTCGCGTGCATCGGCATTGGCAATCGAGCTGCTGAGGTCATCAAGTCTCTCGACGCCACGGGACTCGCGAACATTGTTGCGTTCTGCGACGTGGACATGGGTGCGCCGCACACGGTCAAAACTCTGGAGAAACACCCCAATGTAACGCGCTTTCAAAATGCGGAAAAGATGTTCGACAAGCTCGGCAAGGAGATTGACGCGGTGATGGTGGCTACGCCGGACTTTTCGCATTTCCCGAACGTGATGCTCGCGATGAAACACGGCAAGCACGTCTATGTGGAGAAGCCGATGGCGCACACGTTCCAGGAAGTTGAACTGATGATGGCGGCGGAAAAGAAATACAAACTCGCCGCGCAGATGGGAAATCAAGGCCACTCGGAAGCGAACTATTTTCAGTTCAAGGCGTGGACGGACGCGGGCATCATCAAGAACGTCACCAAGATCACCGCGTTCATGAACGGCAAACGTCGCTGGCACGGCATGACGGTGGCCGACTATCTCGCCAAGCAGGAAATCCCCGCGACGCTCGACTGGGATCGCTGGCTGGCGACCGCGCCGCAGCATGATTACAACAACGGCTACATGAATGGTGAGTGGCGTTCGTGGTTCGAGTTCGGCAACGGCGCGCTTGGCGATTGGGGCGCGCACATCTTCGATACCGCGCATGAATTTCTCGATCTCGGTTTGCCCACGGAAGTCAACGCCGTGAAGCTCGATGGTCACAGCCCGCTAATTTTTCCGCAAGCCTCCACGCTGTCGTTCAAGTTTCCAGAGCGCGGTGGGAAGCCGCCGTTGGAGATGACGTGGTATGACGGTCAGGAAAATCTTCCGTCGTTGCCAGATACTTTTGGCGAAGCACCGCTAGATCCGAACATCCCGCCGCCGTCCAACGCCACGGGCGCGGCGGAGTTGAAGCAGAAGCCGATCGGCAAAGTGATTTATGGCGAAGGTCTGACCTTCAAAGGCGGCAGTCACGGCGCAACGTTGCGGATCATTCCAGAAGATAAGGCGAAGGACGTGGAATCGAAACTACCCAAAGTGCCGAAGAGTCCGTCGAGTCATTTCAAGAACTTCCTGCTCGCGGCGAAGGGCGAGGAGAAATGCCGTTCATCATTCGCCGTGGCCGGCCCGCTCTGTCAGGCGATGGCGTTGGGTGTGATCGCTCAACGTTTGAACACCAAGCTCGTGTTCAACCGCGCGACGAAGCAGATCACGAACGACAAGGTCGCAAACGGATTGCTCGTCGGCCCGCCGCCGCGCAAAGGTTGGGAACAGTTTTACAAGGTGTAAGCCAAACCAGGACAGTCCGAATTCAACGCAAAGGCGTGGTGACGCATTTCAACCGACGGCTTGGCAACGGGTTTTTCCAAGACTCAACAACACAGTCAGAGCGCGGTTGGGCAGCAGTTTATCCCGACTTTGTCTGAATTCTTTCCAAGTCTTCCGCCAAAAACTTGGTCACGTCCTTGAAGCGTGACACATTGGCAGGGTTGATTTCCATCAAAGTCTGATGCGCCTCCAATGACGCGCGAGTCAGGGCTTCGCGGGATGGATTGCAGGGGGCGGAAGTGATTTCCTCGCATTCTGGCAGTTCGCCCTGACAGGTTTTGAACAGGTGAAGCACGCCAAGACTTTCGAGCAGCTCCAACAATCGCTCGTTGGCGTTCCGCAGCTCAATCACTTGGTTCACGCAATTCGCTCCAGCGGGATTCAGCCTCACTCCGAACGCGGCCAACACTCCAAGGAAAGTGCTGTCCATGAGCGAACAGTCTGACAACTCAATGATGATATACGGATATCCCTTCAACTCCAACCCCGCGAGAACGATTTTGAAATCCACACTCGTCGCAAAGTTCGCGCGACCCGCGACTTTCAGGCAGGCGAACTGCTCACCTATCAACACCATCAATTTTGCCGGCGGGGTATTCATCGTTTCAAAAATTGTTTCACGCCGCTGCCCGAACTCCTGTGGGACGCGCAGCAGGCGCACCGACAATTTGCACGAGTGTCTGTTGTAAAACAATCCGCTCATCCAGCGCGCTGGAGACCAGCCTCATGTTTGCCTGCAACAACAAATCCATCGCGCGCACGAGTTCTGCCTCGGAATAATTCCTGACTTGTGAAAGTGCCTTGAACAATACGTAAGGATTCACCGCGAGCGGATTGTATTTCTTGTCCGACGGCAGCTTGGACGCAGGCACACGTTCGAGTTGCGCCTTGAAGCCGCTGTAGTCGCCCGTCGCCTTGATCCAACCCTCGCGCAACATTTCCTTTAGCATCAACAACGCCCGAACCTTGGAGATCAATCCGTAGAGCATTCCAATCTCGCTCTTTTCCTTGTCGAACTGCATCTCCCACAACTCTTCATCCAGACAGCGCAGTAACACGATCAGGTTTCGGTTCCCCAACGCATCCCCAAGTGCGAACGCCCGCGCCATCTTGTTCTTCGTGCAAACTGCATCTACATCTGCCTCGGTGATCTCCGCGCGGTCACCGACGTAGAGACAAACCTTCTCCACCTCGTTCGTCAACTGGCGTGGCTGCGGCCCGATGCGCGCCACCAATTCCGACAACGCATCTTCACCAATTTTTTTCTCGCACGCTTGGACAGCTTTGCGCGCCATCATCTCGGCTTGCACCGCCCAGTCCTTGTCATTGACCGACCACCCATCGAAGCTCTCCACCTTGCCAATCTTGTCCAGCGTCTTGTAAAAAACCTTCCGCTTGTCCACCTTCCCGGCACTCACGAGCAACCGCACGTTCTGCCATTGAAACTCCTTCAACTCCTGCGCCAGTTCAGCAAGCGTTTCCGTCACAGCGCTGGATGAAGCTGTGCGTTCATCGCCAAGAAAGTTGCAATCACGCAACCAGACAACCTTGCCGCCGCCGAAGAAAGGAAGGGTTTGCAGAGCTTCGCGAAGTTTGCCAATGGCCCGGAGTGCGTCACCGCTGTTACCGACCGTCGCCTCGATGATCTCGTGATCTTCACCGCCCAGTTCAGCACTCCACTTCAGATAGAATGATTTCGCGCGTTGCTTCACGGCGAAATCATCATCGCCACAAAACAACGCCACCGGAACATCTGGTTTGGCAACGGGGGAAGCCATGTCACTCCGGTTCAGCCCCGCCTTCGTTGATCTTGTCGAGCACTTCCGTCATGTCCTCGACCTGCTCAAACAAGGCCTTATTCACGTAAATCTTGCACTTCTGCGCCGCCGCGAGCGCCAGACAATCGCTCGGACGAGCGTCTATCTCCACGATCTTCCGCGCCACCTCATTGTTTTGGGAAAGAATCAACCGCGCGAAGTAGGTGGAGTTTTTAAGGTCGGTAATGACGACGCGCTCGACGGAGATTCCAAAGCCCTTAAATACACTCTGCATCAAGTCATGCGTGAGCGGGCGTTCCTTGGGTGTATCCCTTAGAAACATCCCAATCACCTGCCCCATCTGCGGTTC
>CAMCWI010000002.1 GCA_945882065.1 Akkermansia muciniphila | reverse complement strand
TCCTTGAACTGAACCCAAATCCACTTCCCGACTACCTCGGCCAAACGATACGCGGCGGGCAACTGCTGGTGCAAAAGGGTCAACACCTTCGGTGTGGGCAAGGTGCGGTTCTGCTTCCTCACTTCCGAATCAATCGGCAAGCGATTGTCTTTGCGCTCTGGCGCGGCTGCGCCTTCCGGTGCTGCTGTCCCTGTCTGTGACTGCTGATGGGATCGGTTGTTGAGCTCTGAACTAATGATTTGATTTTGTGATGTAGTATTCATGGTCTTTTTTTTTGCTCTGCTGATGGTCTTCGGAGTGTCGCCCTTCACGAAAAAGCCGAGCCGCCAGCCCTCCCCCGTGGAAGTGGTCTTCAGAAGGTCGCCACGAGTGGGCGGGCTGGTATTGCGGCAAGGCAGTGAGGGCGACAGGACGAGACGAAGCAGAGGTGCGCGAAGCAAAAAAGGACCTGAATGCGGGAGGCCAACCTGTGCGGCGGTAACGACGTGGACGCCGCCTAACTCAACGCGAGCGGAGCGAAGGAATTATTTTCTCACAATGCCCCGGCTAATTTTCAAAACGGCGAAGCGGCGGTGTTGGCGGGAAGGATGCCTGCAAGCTGGCGCTCTGACTGCCCGCACGGAGGCGAGGTGCGGATCAGCAGTCAGTGTGACAGCGCCGCAGCGGCGATGCAGACAACGCCACATTGTGCGTAGCTTTATCCCACCCAAAAGAGGCTCACGAGTGAGGATTGTTTGGGTGAACAGGATAAAGTAGTGACTGAGGCACGAAGGAACGAACGCACAATGTGTGTTGTCTGATTGGCCGGTTCGCAAGGCGAGGCCACAGGCGCGGACGAAGGAGCACCGTAAGCCGAGCCGGTCGTTCATGCCAACCCGCCGCGTAGCCGATGACCTGTGCCGGGGCTGCTGGACTCGATGCCCGGCGCAGTCGCGCCAGCACGAAGCCAAAACTTCTGAGTCTTCGGCGGCAGAGCGGAGGTCCGAGCGGGCGACGCCAGAGGGAGTCGGGGCTGGCTCGACCGCCGGATCGCAGCCTGACGCCGAAGTCTCAGACTAACTTTGTTTGGTCAGTGAGTCCGGCCTGTTTGCGAGCGCAGCGATGCAAAGCTGCGCCGGTCTCACGGCTATGGCTGAGTTGTTGCCTTGGGCGACATGCGGAGCATCGCGCCCATAATGCTGCTGTCGTGGCCGGGCGAAGCCTCGCGGCCTTTGGAGTCGTTGGGTGCGACCGAGCTGTTCTTGACTGTCTCGGCAGTTTGCAGCCGGCGGAACGAATGCAGCGGGAGCTTGCTTCATCTTTAGCGGACGCGAAGTGGAGTGCAGCGGCGGCAAAGCTGACGAGTCAGTCATCGGTCGCGGGCCGAACAGTGCCGAGGCGATGAGCTTGTGATCTGGGCGAATCGCGTCGGCTCTGTGAGGCCATGGGAAAATGCTGAAACTCGGAAAGACTAAAAAGGCGAACCGCAACGCAGTGTAGGTTCGCCCTCGCGAGGAGGAAGCGACGAGAAGTTCAATCAATCTTTCCGCGATAGCGGCTGACATTGATGCCTGACCCGCGCGCGCCAGGCATTCGAGCCACCCGCAACGGTGGATTGGAACAAGCGCGTTCGAGCGTGGTGAGGCGTCCACCGCGCGCGCGGGTAGCGAGAGGGCAGCCGGGGATGACGTTCGTAAACCTGAGCGGGCTGCCCGGCCCACCACCGTTAGGTGGTAGGGCGAGCGTCAGGCATCGCGCGCGCGGCGGTGATGCACGTAAATAAAAAGCGTGACTCTGGTTGCGCGCCTCGTCGTTGCTGAGCACGCGAAGTGCGAACTAAATTTACTCTGAGCAACGCGAGCTGATTTTAACCGGGGTGGGTGAACGAAAAACAAAACGCGTTCAAATTGTCCAAGACGAACGACTTCATCTGGCTGCGTGCGTTCCGAACGGCGAGTGACGGGACAGTAGCGTTAAGGCGGCGGTCCAGAGAGGGCGAGAAAGTTTCAGATGTCTTCAAGGAAGAAATCCGAATCGATCCGTTTAGTCACATAGGTTGACACCGTAGTCACGCCGACATCGTGATCAATCATCAACTCGGCGAGTTGTTCGCCGTCGATGAGAACGATTTTACTGCCAATGCGCTGGGCGTAATCTTTTGCTTCCAAGGTGAAACGGGACGTGGTGATAAAGATGCCTTTGTGAGCACCCTGTCCCTGGAGTGCGCCGGCGAATTGCTGAACGTCGGGCCTGCCAACGGTTGCGGAATCACGGCGCTTGGCCTGAATGTAAATGGTGTCGAGACCAAGTTTGTCTTCCTTGATGATACCATCAATACCCTCGTCGCCGGAACGGCCGATGGCTTTACCGGCATCGGCGCGCGATCCGCCGTAGCCCATTTTTACAATCAACTCGACAACGACACGTTCAAAGTGGGAGGGGTCAACTTTTTTGAGATTGTCGAGAATGTCGCTTGCGAGCTGTGAGCGGAGGCTCTGATATGCGTTGTCGAGAGCTTCGGACGGAGTTGCATCTGGCTCGATGTCGTTGTCCACCGTCTGGTCCTTGGACTGAGACTTGCGCGTGCCTTTGAGTTTGGTGAAGTCGACAAACTCGGGAAATTGGCGAAGCACCTTGGCGTCGATGCGCGAAGGATTAGTGGTGAGGAATTTTCGACCTTGGTCGGTGACGCGATAGAAGCCGCGCCTCGTTGGTGTGAGCAACCCGGCTTTCTTCATGTAAGTTGCGGCCCAGCCCACCCGGTTGGAGAAAGTGGGTTGCGTGCCGCTGGGGAGCATCTCGCGCAGTTCTGCGTCGGACAGCTTGAATTGAGTGGCCAATGCATCAACGGCCGTGCGGGTGGAAATTTCGCCGGGGGCGCTGCCGCAGAACTTCAGCAACGGCAACATGATCGTTTGGTAATCAGGAATTGGCATAGCTGGAGCGCATTAGAGAGAATCGTATTGAAGAACGCGGATAATGGCAACCACGGCTCGGACTGGGCGCTCGCGACGGCGTGATGGGCGAAGCCAGCCGGTGACGACTAGCCACCGCCAGACGAGCGACTGCAGGACAGAAGCCCCAAGCGATGCGCGACATGTCGCGCGGATCAAAGCGTCGTCGTGCCGACGCACTCCACAACCGAGTCGCGAAGCGACGAGCAATTCAACAAATAAATCTGCGATAGCAGCAAATATTGATGCCTGACCCGCGCAATGACGCATGGCGTTACGACAACGGTGAATTGAAACAAGACCATCCGAGCGTTGATGACGCGCCACACACGCGCGGGGCAAAAGGGCTGCTGACCACGACATTCGCGAACCAGAGAAGCAGCCCGACCCACCAATGTTAGAATGATGAGCACGCGAATGGAGTGCAGCGCGAACTGACTTCATTTCGAGCGAAGCGAGCCAACTTTGTCTGTAGAGAGCAGCCGAAATTCAAGGCGCGTTGAAATTGTCAGCGCCGAACGACTTCACTCGGTGGCATGTGGAACGAAAACCAAGTGACGCACGAATTACCGTGACGGTCGGATTGGGAACAATCCGCTGATGGCAGGTGATTATTTGTCATGAGGAATGAGCGGTTTTGAATCGGGCTTGCGCGCGAGTTCGCGGCAGCCAGTGCCCTTGTCGTTCACGCCGAGGTCGTCTTTCATCGCGGCAATGAGTGCCTGAAGTTGCGCCACGATTTTGGGATTCGCTGCGGCAACATCCTGCTTCTCGCCGATGTCGGTCTTCAAATTGTAAAGCTGCGAGGTGAATCCTTCTCCCGCCGTCGCCTTGTTGCCCTGCACGATTTGCAATTTCCAGTCGCCGTGGCGGACGGCGTTCAAAATGAGTCCGTAGTAATAGTAGAATGTTTCGTGCGCGGGCTTGGCGTCCGGCAGACCGGCGAGTTGCGGCCAGATGCTGACGCCGTCGAGTTTGCGGTCGGTGGGAAGTTTGGCATCCGACAACGCGGCGAAGGTGGGCAGGATGTCGAACATGGCGGTGACGGCATCAGTCTCCGTGCCGGCTGGGATTTTGCCGGGCCACCACGCGAGGGTTGGGACGCGCATCCCGCCTTCGAGCGTGCTGCCTTTATGTCCACGCAACGGGGCATTGACCGCGCGGGGCGTGCCGCCGTTATCGGAGGTGAAAATCACGAGCGTTTTTTCCGCCAGCCCGTTTTCACGGAGCGTGTCGAGAATGCGGCCCACACTCCAATCCACTTCCTCCACCCAGTCGGAGTAAATTCCGTTTGGCGATTTGCCGGCCCATTTCTTGCCGGGATAAATGGGGAAATGAACGGCGTTATGCGGCAGGTAGAGGAGGAACGGCACGCCCTTCTTCTCCTGAATGAATTTCACCGCTTCGTCGGTGTAGATTTCGACGAGCGATTGCTGGTCGTCCGGCAGCACGCGCTTGACGACTTCCCCGTTGCGCAGCAGCGGCAACGGCGGCTGGCTCTTTCCGTTTTGTTTCGGGATGGGTTTGCCCAGATCGCTCTTCGCCCCGTCGCCGGCAGTCCCCATGTCGTTGGAGTAAGGCAGGCCGAAGTGAAGATCGAAGCCCTGCGCGTTCGGCAGCCACTCCGGCTGGTCGCCGAGATGCCACTTGCCGATGATCGCCGTGGCGTAACCCGCGCTTTTCAAAACTTCGGCCACGGTGATTTCCTTCGGCGAAAGCCCGATGCCGTCGGCGGGAAAAAGCACGTGCGGAATCGGCAGCGCGCGCTTGGCGTAGCAGCCGGTCATGAGCGCGGCGCGCGAAGGCGAACACACCGGTGCGGCGTAAAACGAAGTGAGCTTGCGCCCCTCCTTCGCCATGCGGTCAAGCTGCGGCGTGCGGTTGAGCTTCGAGCCGAACGGCCCGATGTCCGCGTAACCCAGGTCATCAATGTTGATGACGACAAAGTTCGGCTTCTCCTGTGCCGACGCGACGCAGCACATCATCGCAACGAAGAGAAACGCGACTGGCGCGTAGTTTTTAGAGACGGACTTTTTTGCAGTTTTCATAACAGGACAGTTCAGCCTTTATGGCAATTCCTTCCGCCACGCAAGGGCCTTCTGCTTCAAGCGAGCGGTGACCTGCGGATTGGCTTCCGCCACGTTTCGCGTTTCAAAAACATCCGCGCCGAGATCGAACAGTTGCGCGTCCGAGCCATCGGCATTCACCAGCAGTTTCCAATCGCCCTCGCGAACCGCAACGTTGGGACTTCGGTTACTAGCTGCTGCCGGATACTTGAACGACTGATTGTTGCGCCCATACTCCCAGAACATCGCGCAACTCCGCTTTGGTTCGCCGCCAGTGAACGCGGTGCTTAAATCTTCACCGTCCAGTTTCGTCGCGATGTCCGGCGACACCGCCGCGCCCGCCAGCCTGCAAAATGTCGGCAGCAAGTCCACCGCGTTCACCACTGTGCGTTCGTTCACCCGGCCTGCGGGCGTCGCGCCCGACCACCACACGATCAACGGCAGCCGCGTGCCGCCTTCATACAAACTCAACTTCGAGCCGCGCAATCCGGCGGTGCGCTTCTGCCGATACGTTGGCGATGGCCCGTTGTCGCCGGTAAACACCACGAGCGTGTTCGTTGCGATGCCAAGCTGTTTCAAGCCATCGAGCAACCGCCCCATCTGCCGGTCGTATTCTTCAAGCACGCCCTTGAAGTGCGCCTCGCTGTTGGCATCGTCTCCGGCTTTGTATTTTTCCTTGAGTGCCGGGCTTGGCACAAACGGAGTGTGCGTGTCATCCGGCCAGAGGTTCACATAGCAAGGCTGGTTCGTGTGGCGCTTCAAAAAGTCCAGCGTCCAGTCCACGAAGAACGCCGTGCGATCCCAGCGCTTCACCTTGTCATGCGGCGACCAGATCCAATTCGTCGCCATGAGGTCGGGATGCGGATCGGGGCTTTCCCAGGTGCTCGCCCATTCGTCGAAGCCGTAGGCTTTGATGTGCGGCGCGTTCGTCACGTCGCGTCCGCCGCCCATGTGCCACTTGCCGAAGTGCGCCGTGGCATAGCCGCTGGATTGCAGCAACCGCGCCACGCTCGGCGCGTTCGTGTCCAGAAAATCCGCCTGTCCGCACGCGGCGTTGCCTTTGCGGTCCTGCAAGTAACTCGTGATCCGCCAGCGCGCCGGAAACATTCCCGTCGTCACCCCGGTGCGCGACGGCGAGCAGATTGGCGACGCGACATAAAACTGCGTGAAGCGGACGCCCTCTGCCGCCATGCGATCCAGATTCGGCGTCGCCACCATTTTGCCGCCGTAACTGCCGAGGTCGCCCCAGCCGAAGTCATCGGTGAAAACAAAGATGATGTTGGGCCGCTGCGCCGCGTGAGCGGAGAGCGCAAGCGCACCGAGCACCATCACTAGAATTTGGTTCAACAGTGACTTCATTTTGCAAAACTAGCCAAGCGCGCGGTCACGGCTTGGGGAAAATATTCGTGCGGCGCGCTTCATCCAGAAACTTCCGCGACAATCGCTCCACCAACTCCGGCTTTTCCGCGCCAAGGTTGCGCTGCTCGAACGGATCGGTAGCAAGATTGTAAAGTTCCCAGCGCACGTCCGCTTGCAGGCCATCGCGAGTGAGAGCTTTTTGAGCCACCAGCTTCCAGTTGCCGTCGCGGATCGCGACGTTGCTTTCGTGTTCGAACACCAGCGTGCGTGGCGTCTCCGGTTCGTTGCGGAACGCCGGCAGGAGACTCTGCCCGCTCGTCGGCAAAATGTCGTGACCCGCAAACGCGCCGGGATACTTCGCGCCGCTGGCCTCAACGCACGTCGCCATGATGTCCATGATGTGCACGACCTGTAGCCGCCACTCGCCTTTCCCGGCAATGCCCGCGGGCCAATGCACGACCATCGGCGTGCGGATGCCGCCTTCGTGGGTGAAATGTTTATAGAGCCGGAGCGGCGTGTTGCAAAAATTCGCCCAGGCCGAACCGTAGCTGAACAGGCTCTCCGCATTTCCCATCGCCGCCAGCGCCTTGCCTTCGTGCAGGACATTCGTCGCCGCCAGCGTGTTGACATCAATGCCCTGACCGGGGCGCGAGTTGCGAAATTTCTCCGGGTCAAGATCGAAGCCGAACGACTCCCACTCGGCACACGCGCCATTGTCGCTTAGGAACAAGATCAGCGTGTTGTCGAGGTCGCCCTTCTCTCGCAGCGAAGCGACGAGCCGCCCGATGTTGGCATCCATCACCTCCACCATGGCCGCATAGGCCGCCATGCGACGCGCGAGATCGGCCCGGCGTTTTGCATCAAGTGAATCCCAGGGCGGATTGCATCCATCGCCCGTCATCGAGCCGATGCGCTTGGCGACTTCGACATTGTCAATCGGCGAGCGCGGCGGTAACGGCTCATTCGCGGGCGCGATGCCCAGTTTCTTCATCCGTTCCAGTCGCTCGGCGCGCAGGACATCCCAGCCGCGCTCGTAAGTCGCGAGGTAGCTGTCAATGTTCCGCGCCGGAGCTTGCAGCGGAAAATGCGGCGCTTGATAGGCGAGATACAGCAGCCACGGCTTGCGCTTCTGTCGCGCGGTGCTTATGAAATCCAGCGCGTGATCTGTGATGGCGGTGGTGGCGTAGAATTCACCCGGCGAATAGCTGCGTTGCGGACGGCCCTGCGGCAGACGGATCATAATGTTCGAGTCCCACGAATTGACCCCGTAACCATTCACGAAGCCGTAGAACTCATCGAAGCCGCGCTCGGTCGGCCCGGGTTTGTTGACGTGCCATTTGCCACAAGCCATCGTCGCGTAGCCAGCTGGGCGCAACACTTCCGCCAACGTCACGCTTTGGTCACTCAATCGGCCTCGATAGCCGGGTAACCCCTGATCTTTCCCGGCCATAGTTCCAATCCCGGCCTGATGCGGATAAAGTCCCGTGAGCAAACTGGCGCGCGATGGACAGCAGCGGCTGGAATTATACGTCTGCGTGAATCGCAATCCCTTCGCGGCAAGTGCATCAATGTTGGGCGTTCGGATTTCGCCGCCATAACAGCCGAGGTCGGAAAATCCCAAGTCATCGGCGAGAATGACCATGATGTTGGGCCTGTTTGTTGAGGCAGCCTGAGCAAGTTGAGACGTCAGCAGCACCGCGATCAACAAAATGAAAAGGTGGGAGAATGATCTAAAAGCCTGTTTGAAAACTTGCGAACCAACGAATCGTCCTCGTTCTCGTCCTCGAATCTCACGAACAATCGAGGACGAGGACGAGAACGACGACGAGGACGATGTTTGCAAACACGCTCCTGCTTTATTTTTCATAGTTCTGCCGGAAGCCTACTCACGGATAAACGAGCCGGAAGAACACTGTTGGATTGGCCGGGTTGTTGGTGACAAGCACCGACGTCACATTGGTTGAACCGGGCCACGTTGACCAATTGGTCGAGAGGCCGACGTTCGCCGCGTTCGTCTGCGTCTCCAAGCGCCAGCCCAAACGATCTGCCGGCCACGAGAGCGTCAGCGTTCCGCCGCTGTAGCTGTTCGTCAGCACGGGAGAATTGGTGTTCACCAATGGCAACACCACGAGCTGAACCGCCGAGCCGGTGTTGAACAATTGCGCCGTTACACCCGGAGGCAACGTTCCCAATTGGAATCCTGCGAAGCCGCTGCCGCCAATCGAGCCGCCGCCGTAAGTGAACAACGTGTTCGTTCCGACCGACAGGCTGCCGTCGAGAATGTTGATGATGTTCGTGCCGGAAACAGTCAGCGAGTTGGCAGAAACTTTTCCGCCCGCTGCGATCAGGAATTGACTGGAGGTCACCGCGTTGGTGGTGTCACCCAAGGTCAACGAGTTCGCCACGGTCAGAGTATTCGAGCCGCTCGCGTTGCCGCCTTTGATTGTGCCGCCCGACAACACCGTCGTCGTTCCGCCAATGCTTCCAGAACCACCCAATGTTGCGTTGGTGCTGACCGTCACGTTGCCAGCGGCGAGCGAACCATTCACCAGCAACGTGCCGCCGCTGACGGTGGTGATGCCGCTGTAGGTGTTCGCGCCGGAAAGCGTCCATGTGCCCGCTCCGGCTTTGGTCAATGACAAGGTTGCGTTGCCGTTGGTGATAGTGCCGGAGACGAGGCCATCTCCGATACCTTGCAGCGTGACCGTTCGATTGCCGGTGGCAGTGGCGGACAGCGCGATGCCGCCGCCGCTGTTGCCGGTCAGTTGCAACAGACCGGCATCGGACTGAATCAAATAGAAACTGCCGCCAGCCGCCAGGCTGACAGTTCCGCTGAGCGTGTTGATGCCGGCCAGATTTTGGATGCTGATATTGTTCGTGGTGCGTCCGCCAAGCGTGATGGGATTGGTGAGGCTGGCCACGGCGGTGAGTGCGAGAAGGCTGGCGTTCAGGTTGCCTGTCTGTCCGACGATGATCGTCCCACTACCCAGCGTGCCCGCTCCGCTGACCGTGATGGACGCGGCGTCCTGTGCGCCGCTGGAGTTACCGATCGCGGTATTACCGCCGTAGTTGTTGGCCGCCGACAACGTCAACATGCCGCCGAGGCCAGTGGTGACGCCGGTGACTTGGAATCCGGCGACACTCGAACTGTCAATGCTACCCGCGTGGGTGACGCTCTGGCCATTGAGCCGAAGAGTGATTTGCGAAGTGCTGTTCTTGATCCGGCTGGAGAGATCAATGCCTGCCGAGCTCGCGTTGTATAACAATGAACCGCCGGAGAATGTCACGTCGCCCCCGCTACCCAAAGCACTCGCGTGGTTGAGCGAAAGAACTCCGCCGGAAATGATGGTCGCACCAGTGTAAGTGTTCGCATTGGTCAGCGTCAGCGTGCCCGCTCCGACCTTGGTGATCGTTCCGGTGTTCGTGATGATGCCACCGAGGGTTAAGGTCACCGACGACGGCACGCCGATTGTCGCCGGTTGCGCGAGGCTGACTGCGTTGGTCAATACGATGTTATTTGCCGTGTTGGACAACGTGCCGCCGTTCATCACCAGCAGGCCGTTGCCGAGCGCAGAGTTATTATTCGCCACCAGAATACCCGAGTTGTGGGTGGTGTTGCCGCTGTAACTATTCGCGCCGGAGAGAGTCAGCATGCGACTGCCGCTCTTGGTCAAGCTGCCACTGCCGCCGATGCTGCTGCCTGCGTTGTTCGTGACGCTGTAATCCTTCGCACTGTTGGAGAAGACCACGCTGCCGGGCGTCACCGAAGTTCTGACCCCAACCGTGACCGGTGAAGCCGGTGTGGCCGTGTCGTCAAACAAAACGCTGTCGCCATTGGCGTAGCTGCCCGCAGGCGTGTTGACCAATGCGTTGCCCGCCCAGTTCGTGCTGGTGGCGATGTTCCACCAAGTCGGATTCGTGACGTCCGCGCCCTTCCAGATGTCGGCCGATTGACTCAATGAATCCACGACGTAAACGAGCGTCGTGCCGCTGAAAGCCAGACGGCCGATGACGCCACCCGGTTGCGAACCCAAACTGTAACCGTTGGTAGTGCCGCCTTGATTGCCGAGCAAGGGATAACTGTTCCCAACTACCACCGCGCCCGAGATGCTGTTGATGTTGATGCTCACACCCGCAACCGCCCCCACCGCCGCAGTCGGCAAAATCGGCGCGGTGGTTGTGCCGGAGTTCGCGAGGCTGTTGAATTCAAGCGTGCAGGGATTCGCCAAAGAAAGCGAAGCGGGCTTCCACTGACTGACTCCAAAAATGGTCGCGCCCAACACAGCGTTGGCACTGACGGTCGCCGCGCCGGTGCTGGAGTTCGTGGAAAGGACTACGAGTTTGCCCGCGCTGACCAAGGTCGCGCCGGTGTAGGAATTAGTTCCGGTGAGTGTGAGTGTGCCTGCGCCGGTCTTGGTGAGTCCCACACCCGATCCACTGACAACACCCTGAATCACGCCCGACACGCCGATGCCTTGACCGAAGACGCGCGAACCGCTTCCGGCCAAAGTCACGCCACTGTTGACGACGCCCAAGTTTGTGAGCGTGCCAGCGGTGTAAGTGAAGCTGTCTAGGCTGGTGATGTTATTGCCCTTCATGTCCAGCGTGCCGCCGTTCAGCGCGAGGCTGGATGTGGCCGAACCGCCGCCAGCGAGAATGTCAGTGAAGCAGTTCAATGTTCCGCCGGTGAGATTCAGGGTTGCTGTCGCAGTGCCGCCACTGACTTGAGAACCAAGCGTGAACTGGCCGCCGGGTTGAACTGAAAAAATGCCGCCGCTGATGTTCAGAGAGCCATTCGCGAGACCCGCGCCGGTGTTGCTCTTATCGCCGATGGTGAGATTGGTCACCGTGAATGTGCCGCCATCGAAGTAAAGCGAACCGTTCATGCCGCCCGCGCCCGAACCGTCCTCGATGGCGACGAACACACTGCTCGCCGTGATTGTGGCGTTGTGTCCGCGCAAATCCAGCGTGCTCGTCGGAGTCACGCTCGTGCCCGTTCCGTTCTTGTCGCCGATCCAGATGGCCGCTGCCGTCCCGCTCTTGCCGCGAATGGTCACCGTGCCCGGACTGCCGGGCGACTGCGATGCAAACTTCACCGTCCCGTTCACTTTCGAGAAGCCGATGTTGAAAACATCCGCCGTCAGCACGTTGCTGCCCGCGCCGAGAAACAAGTTTCCAGAGACGCCATTCGCCGTCCGGGAATTCGCGATCTGAAACGTAGTCGCCGTGATGCTGTTGTTGGTGTCGGAGAGCGTGAGCGTGCTGACGATGGACGCGTTGCCATTGCCATTGCCATAACCGATCCGCAGTTCACCCAGCGGCGAAGCGGTTGTGCCGAGCATGACATTGCCCAGCTTGGCAAGATCGAGCGACGCGCTGGAGGCATAGGTGCTTGCGACCGCCACATCGTTGCCGACGCTGAAATGTTGCGCGGCATTGGTGACCAACAATTCGCCGCCGCCGGACATCCGCATCCGCGCGATGCTATACGCTCCGGTGTCCACGCCGACTGCGACGCTGCCGGTGAGCTTCAACGTCTGGCCATCGCCCACGGTGACGACGTTGGTCAACACGCTGTTGGTGCTGCTGACGATGAAGTCGTTGAAGGTCTGGCTGGCGGTGGAAAATTCGAGCGCGCCCGCCGTGGTAAGCGCACCAATGGTCAACGACGCGGTCGGAGGCAGCGCGTTGTTGATGGTGCTCCGCAGCGTGCCGTTCGGCACAAAGACATCTCCCGAAAAACTTGCCGCCGCGCCGAGCGTCAACCGAGCCGAGCCGAGTTTCGTGAAATCTGTGTCGGCCACGAGCGGAGAATTCAGCGTGGTCTCGGTGTCGGCAGTGACGGTCATGCCGAGGTTGGCGTGATTCAGCGCGCCGCCGGTGAACGTCCATGTGCCGTTGGCGGTGGTGATGTTGTTTACATTCTGCGTGCCGCTGATCGTGACGGTGTAACTGCCCGCCGCGCCGAGGAACGCCGCATCGTTGCCGGGCAACGGCCACGCAAAAAGCGGATTCGAGCCGGAGACGGTGGTTGACCAATTCACGCTCGCGTTGTCCCAGTTGCCGCTGGCGGCTTGCAAGCCAGCATTGGTCAACGTGTCCCAATACCACAACGCAGGTAAGACCGAGATGACGACGGCGGCGGTGGCGGAATTGGTGGCTTCGTCGGTGACGGTGTAAAGAAATTGCCCCGTGCCGAAGTAATTCGTCGCGGGGGTGAAGCGCGCGGTGCGGCCATCCGGCAACAGCGTGACCGTGCCGTTGGACGGACTCGTGACGGAGAAAACGAGATTGCTCGCGAGCGTGACAGTGTCGCTGGCGAGCGTCGTGAGATTCAAATCCACCGAAGTGTTTTGCGGCGTGGTGATGCTGCCGTCCGCTGCGAGCGGCGGATCGCTCTCGGGAATCTGCCACTCGGCCAGCGTCGTGAGCGTCGGTGGCACGACGGGCGGATTTTCTCCAGGCGCGAGCGGCACGAACCACACGGCGAGGGTCGTATTGCTGACGCCGGTGAGATGGATTGCGAGCTTCGAGTAAGTCGGATTCGAACTCTGTCCCGCCGGATTCGGCGACGTCGGCAACGGAAGCGCGCTCATGACTTCGAACGTGCCGCCGCTGCTCAAAATTTTTCCCCAAAGCCGGCTGCTGCCCTGAGTCATCGTCACGCTGCTGCCGTCGGGAGAAATTTCGATCTGCGTGCTGTTGATCTGATAGTGCATGAACCACCAGACGTTGGCGTTCGTGCCACCGGCGATCTCATCTTGTATCAACACCTGCTTGCGCTGCGGGCCGAACAATTGCAATCCGCGCCAGGCGCGAACCACGTTGGTTGACACAGGCGTGAGATCCATCACCGCGAGGGATCGGACGCTGGTTTTGCTTTGGAAAGTGATCACGGGTGCAACTTGGCCGAGCTTTGTGTCCGGGCCGTTGCCGGGATTGATGACGAGTGTGTTCTGGCCTTCGGCGCGCGTCCGATAGTAGTCCCAACGATTCGTCGCCGACGCCGGGTTCAAATCAAAGTAGCCCGGGAGCGCATAGTCGTCCGCACTGAGTTCCCAAGCCCAGCGTTTGCCGAGCGCTTCGAGAACAAAAGTTCCGGCATCGAGATTGCCGTGATCCTCGCCCATTTCACCGCCCTTGAACGACAGCATCGTTTCGTTGGTGTCACCCCAGGCGGAACGAAACACGCCGACGTGCTGGGATTGGAAAGGCGTGACACCGGTCGGTCCGAGAAACATGAAATCTGTGCCGATGTCCTCGCTCGCCGGAAGACCGCCGCGTCCGTCCCACCAC
Source organism: Akkermansia muciniphila (assembly GCA_945882065.1). GTDB lineage: Bacteria > Verrucomicrobiota > Verrucomicrobiia > Limisphaerales > JADLHS01 > JADLHS01. The sequence continues at coordinate 39,237 of CAMCWI010000002.1, read as the reverse complement.
AGCGCGCCCAAGGCACTGGCCGAACCATTCGTGCGCTCAAAATAACTGTAAGCGGGCGCATTGAAACGCCCGGCCCACCAGAACATGTGCGGGCCGGTGGAAATTCCCGTGCCGCCGCCATCCCCGTAGTTGAAGGTGCGCTTGCTGGCACTGGCGAGCAACATCGTGAAGAGACCCGCGTTGTTCGGACTGTTGGTGTTGCTCAAGCCAAAATCTGTTCCGAGCGCAGACTGCAAGCTGGCGAGCATCCGAACATTATACTCGCTGCCGTAATCCCAATACTGGATGCCTTCATACCAACCGCCGTTGTCCGCGTTCCAATGCGGCATCACCGTCGCTGCGGACGGAATGGTCCGGGCCAACATCTGTTCCGCCGTCGTTTCCGCGTCCGTGCCCACGGCCAACGCGCCCACGGTCAGGCCGCCGTTGCAAACCAAGTTCCAGTTGCCGCTGGTGGATCGCGTCCAAAAAGTATTGTTGGTGTAATCCTTCAGCCCCTCGGTCAGCCCCTTGGTCGTGATGTTGGTGAGGATGAACGTCCGCCGCGTCGGCGTCCAATACTCGTAGAACCAGTCGTAACCCACGCCGAAGCCGTGGGTCATCTCGGCGGTGTCGAGGAAATGGTCGGAGTGCCAGTCGGGAAAATTTCCCGCCGCATTCAACTCCGTCCACGCGCGCTCGGGAAAATTCGTGTTGCCGGAAATTTTCCACGCGATGCCCAGTTGATACATCCGGTCTTTCACTGTGCGGCTCTCGGCCAGAATCGTTCCACGTTCGTCCTGGAGGTAAGTGACCGGCGCGGCGGTGAACAGATTCGTGGCTTGCTGGTAAATCGTGGCATACCACTGCGCCGGTTGGCCGCTGGCGTTGGTGGCCACCTGCTGCTTCAACCAGTTGAAACGCTCCGCCGTGGCGAAGAGGCGCGGATGCGCGGTGGCAAGCGTGTTGAGGATGTTGGCCTGCGACGGCAGGGTGTTGGTCAGCCCGGTCGGAATCAAATAGCTGCCATCAATGACCGAGAACTGCGCCGCGCCGGGCGGCTGCCACGCGACGGAATAATGGTTGTTGTTCGTGCCCGCCTTGTGGAGCAGCTCGACGTAATATTTCTGCCACGCGACGAGCGTCCGGCCCGTGGAGACTTGCGAGACGTGATTGGACCAGTTGCGGAACGTGGTGGCGTTGGTGACGGAAGCGATGAGTTGTTTGTTCGCGGGATTCGCGTCGGTGCTGATCCACAATTCCGCCCGGTCACTGGCGGCCACCGCAAAAGTGTAGCTCCCGTTGGTCGGCGGCACGACGTAGCCGGCCATCCGCGTGCCGACATTCGTGGCCCAATTCTGCTGGAGGCACTCGAAGCTCAAAAATGTTTCCCGGCCATCGGGCTTGCTTGGATAGTTGGTGCTGCTCGTCAGGTTCGTGATCGCTGTGCCCGGCAGGTTCGCCCAGTGTTCTCGCAAAATTGTGCCGCGCTCGGGAGGTGTGGTCGTCGGATAAAGCTGCGACTGCGGAATGACCTCGCGCGCCTGGTTGGTGCTGACCCATTCGAGTCGGACGCTGGCGTTGTTGGTCCGCTCAAAATATTCGAGCCGGAGATTCACGCGCTCGTTGGCGCGGAGCGAAATCTGACCGCCCATCTGCGCCGGCGTGGCGGATTGCAAACGCGAGACGATCAGACGGTCGTTGACCCACAGTGCCGCGCCGTCGTCCGCTGTAACGTAGAAGTTGTAAAGCCCGTCGTAACGCGGCTCAACCTGGCCCGACCAACGAATGGAGAAATTGTTCGTGCCCAGTCCGCCGAAGCCGGGCGAACTCGCACCCCAATCAAAGTCCACCGTGGCATCCACGCGGCTCGTCTTCGTGCCGGTGAAATTGGTGGCGGTGTAGTAATCCCCTGTGAGACCCGTGCCTGCGGCATTGACGGCAAGCGCGGAAAATATCGCCGCCAAAATCAGGAGAGATTTCATCATAAGTTCGACGACGGGCGCGGAGTAACGGCGGCGTCACCTGATGACTTTGACCGGGTCATCCCCACTGGAGAACAGCGCAGGATGATGGCGGAAGCGGGAGAGACTTGAACCGTCATTGTTTTATCAGACGCGGCTGCGATGTCCTGCCACTGGCCCGCCCAGTTTCCCTGCGGATCAACCGCCACGCCGCCGAGCAGCACGTCTGTTTTCGCGGCGACGTCTTGATTCTTTTGTGACAATTCCATGCGCTGGAACTTTACCGCACCCATGTTGGTTGGCAACTGAAGCGAAACTGCCGCCGTCTCCGCGTGGGCATCGTAGCTCTTGTTGATCAACGTGAGATAAACCACCCCGGCGCGATCGCGATACGCGTGGGCATTGAAATCAAACTTGGGCGTAGCCTTGATCTTGACGCCGAGTGGTCGACCTTGCGCGCCTTGATTGAAAGCCAGCAGACCGTAGGCGAGTGGTCGCATCGAAAACCCAACCCCGCTGTCCTGCCGGAGAAACGCGGCGTAATTCGGCGCGCCAAACTTGCCGTCGCGCCCCACGGATTCGCCGGTGTGAAAATTAAACCCAACGATGTGACGCGCCGCCCACCAATGCGTGAAGTCCAGCACCCACAGCGTCGAGGCGTAGGTGTCGCTCGAATCCTTCGCGCCGCCGTTGTAGCAACTGTTCAGTTCATCCATCCGCAACGGCACGCCCTGCGCGGCCAGCGGCCCGGCGACGCGGTCATATTTTTTTTCGTATTCAGAAAGCCGCTTGTTGGAAAGAAAACGGGCGCGCGTGGCCGGAGGATTTGTTTCACCCGCCCGGCCTGATCCGAGAAAATAGTGATGGTTGCCCAGCATCAGCAGATTGCCCCTGGGAAACATCTCCTTGGCGAACTCCAACTCGTAATGCCCGAGCGTCGTGCTCGGCCCGATAAACTTCGCGCCGGGCACGGCTTTCAGGATGGCTTCGTAGTGGGGCTTCCACTGCGCCATGTATTCGGCGTAGGTCTTGAGGTAAAAATCCGGCTCGTTGCCGATGGAGAAACATTCGAGCAAATCCGCGTAGCGCGCCGCGATGTAGCTGGCGAGGCGGGCGGAGTCGGCGGGGTTGCCATCCTTCAAACGGAACGAATAAATCACCTGCACGCCCGCCGCGCGAGCGAAGCTGAAGAACACATCAATGTCCTTCTCCTGCGGAATCGCGATGCGCGGATCGTCCACGGCATTTGCCCCGACACGCAGACTTTTTACGTTCAGCGTCTTGAAGGTGTTCAACAGCGCCTGATCTTTGGGATCAAAATAGTAACGCCCTTCCTTGGGCAACAGCATGGACATCTCGTAACTCAACCCGATGAAGCGCGGCGCAAGCTCCGCGCCCGCGCCGTCGTCCGCCACCGTGACGGTCACCGGCTGGGTTTCAGCGGTCGCGTGCGAAGCCGCCAGCAGCGCAGCGGTCAAAAGTGTGGAGAGCAGATGGATTTTCAGTTTTGTTTTCAAATTGGAAATGGAGTTCGGAATTATTTTTGCCGGTTCGGAAATTCATACGGCGCATTGCTGATGTCGCTGGTGTCAGCGCCAAACAAATAGAGCGCGCCGTAGCTCCAGTTCTTGCCTTTCACGCCGGGGAAATTGGGGCGATCCATCGTCAGCATCATGTAGCGATGGGGAAAGCCGGCGGGCAGCGGGAACACGTTGGGCCAAGTGCGGAGTGCCCCTTGCGCCCCGTGTTGCGGCAAATCCAGTTTCAATTCGCCCAGTGATTTCAGATCGGGATAGGAATAGACGAGCATCGGCCCGGCTTTGTTGCCGCTGAAAACGTAGCGCGTGTCGCCGATCTTCTGGATGAGCACGCCGGTGGAATCATCCTTCGTCGGTCCGGCAATCTTGGTGAACGGGCCATCCCAGTTGTCCGCCTCGAACACCTCCGTGTGAAAGCCGTTCAGGCAGCACGTCGCCAGCCGCCATTTTTTCGCACCCGCATCGAAGATGAGACACGGATCTTCGTGCATCTCCGCAAAGCCGCCCAACTGACGCGCATTGCCCATCACCGAAAAGCCGCGACGCGGATCATGCTTGGAGCGGGCGACAACCAACCCGCTCGCGCCCCGGCCTTCGCGACCCGCGACACCGCCAAAGTCGCATCCGATGGCGAGCCATTCCTTCGTGTCATCTTCGTAGATGATTTGCGACGCGTAATCATTTCGCAGCAGACCGTCGCCGTGGTCATAGACGATCATACCTTCAAACTTGGGATCGAACACCGATGGATCGAGGCTCAACACGCCTTGGGCTGATTGATGAATGCCCAATCCACGCGCGCTGAACGTGAACCACAGCCGGTTGTTCTCCCAGAAGGGCGCGCCGTCCTTGTGCGTGATCATGCGGATGTCCGCCTGCCCGACGCCCGCCGAGAGATACGACCGCGCGCCGCCCAGCGTCACGCTCGCGCCATCCGGCAGACGCGCGGCAACATTGAACGTGCATTGACTGGCGAATTTGCGGTCGCGGAAATCGGCGAACTTGGAGAACTCCTCGCCAGGCTGCGTGTGGCTAAGGTAGCGGGTTTCGCCGTCCTTGGTGACAAACGCCGCGATGGTCGTCCCGGAAAGTTGCACGCGCAACAGATACGGCGCGACCGGCGACTCCTTGGAAAACGTTTGCTCGCGCTCAACTTTTCCATCCTTGATCAGACGCAAGACGACTGCCTGCGTTCCCGCCGCCACCTGCACGCGGCGACCCAGCCCGAGCGTCGCCAAATCCACGGCGACCTCGGCATTCCCGGTCACGGCGCGCACGTCGAGTTCGTAAGTGGCGTAGGGATTCACGCCGCCGACATAGAGCGTGGTGTCTTTGCCGGACAACACGAGATTGCCGCCGGTCAATTCGGGTTTGGCGTCAGTGTCCGGGACGGCGTTCGTTCCCGGCGAGAACGCTGGGTGCATCGAAGGCAGCGCCACGATCTCCGACGGCACGAGTTGGGAGAGCGGGAGGTTGTTGCTGAAAATAAACCGCCGCACGGCGAGGCGATGAAATTCTAGTTGCGTGGGATCGAGGCCAGAAGACGCCACGGATGCGGGTGATTTATCCGCCGCGAAGGATGATTGCGCCAAGGTCATCACCAGACCCATGACTAGAAAAAAAAAATGCCGGAACGGTTTCATCGCGGGTCAGAGTTCACCAATAACCTGCGACTACTTTCTTGGTGGCCGTGTGACCATCCAGATACATGTAATTCCGCACGCTGCCGTGAAGCGGTTTCGGCGGGAGCGAATTATACCAACCGGGTTTTGTAGGATTGTCGAAGACCTCCTGATCGGTGTCGGCCAAGGCCCAGACAGAAGTCAATGAACGTACGGCCGCGATGGCACTAATTTTTTGCGGAGCAGAGCGGCCTGGATCGGGATAGCCAAAAATTAAAAAGGGCATCGGCGGCTGGCCTGGACCGAAAACATCCGACCCGCCATTGCCATCAGTAACTCCACGACCCGGCAAAGTATATTGCACCCTTGTCGCCGCATTGCTGAGAGTGGAGCCGGGCAACCATCTGGCATAGCCAGGACAGATGAGAGTTTTGACAAAACGCACTGCGGGGTCAGGTGCTGGCTCTCCAACATACGACGCGAGGTAGAATGACAACTGTCTGTTGTACTTCAACGGCGCAAAACCCGGTGGCTCATATTGGTATTCAGCGAACTGGCCCGTCAACAGACCAAATTCACCGACAGTATCCTTTCCTCCGGGAAGCTTGTCGTTGTAATCAGCTAGATACATCTGAAGGCCGACATTGACCTGACGCATGTTGGAAAGGCAATTGATCGAGATCGCCTTCTGCTTGGCCTTGGACAATGCGGGCAACAACATCGCCGCGAGAATGGCGATGATGGCGATGACGACCAGCAGTTCGATGAGGGTGAATGCTCGCGACTGACTTGATGCGCTGGGTTGGCTGGTGTTGGCGATGATGTTTCTTTGCATTGAAAAACTTTCAGGTTTCAGATTGCCGGGAAAAAAGCCGGCCGTTTTTGAGAGACGTTGGCGACTCCCAAAACGGCCGGCTGAAAACCAACTCACGGATAGACGAGCCGGAAGAACACAGTCGGATTCGCCGGATTGTTGGTCACGGCCACCGACGTCACGCTGGTTGAGCCAGCTACCGTTGACCAATTTGTCGAGAGACCGACATTCAACGCGTTCGTCTGCGTTTCCAAACGCCAGCCTAAACGATCCGCCGGCCACGTGAGCGTGAGCGTTCCGCCGCTGTAGCTGTTCGTCAGCACGGGAGGATTGGTGTTCACCGTGAACACCGACGTCACTCCCAACCGGACCGCTGAACCCGTGTTGAGCAATTGCGCCGTCACACCAGAGGGCAGCGTGCCCAACTTGAATCCGGCAAAGCCGTTGCTCCCGCCAATGGAGCCAGTGTAGGTGAACAATATGTTCGTCCCGACCGTCAGGCCGCTGTCGAGGATGTTCACGATGTTCGTGCCAGTGACTGCCAAAGTGGTGGCTGAAACTTTTCCGCCCGCCGCCACTAGGAATTGGCTCGTCGTCACCGCATTGGTGGAGTCGCCCAAAGTCAATGAGTTCGCCACGGTCAGAGTGTTCGATCCGCCCACATTTCCGCCTTTGATCGCACCACCAGATCGGACGACGGTCGGCGCACTGATCGTTCCAGAGCCACCCAGCGTTGCAGTATTGCTGACGGTCACGGTGCCGCCCGATGTGAGTGAACCATTCACCAGCAACGTGCCGCCACCGATGGATGTGTTCGTGTTATAAGTGTTGTTGGCCGCCAGTGTCCAAGTGCCGGAGTCCAGCTTGATCAATCCGGACAACAGATTCGCGCCGCTGCCGTTCGCGATCACGCCCGACACGGTGCCGTTGGCTGCGCCGCGCAGATAGAGGAAACGACCCGTGGCGGTAGGAGCAATTCCTCCAGCCATCGTCAAGGTGCCGCCCGCCACGGTGATGCAAGTGTTACCGCCGCCGCCAGACATCTGAACGTTGCCGTTGACCACGTTGTCGCCCGCGTCATTGACCAACACGCCCACTCCCGCGCTCACGCCCGCGCCCGAACTGGTCTGGAACGTGACGTTGGCAGGTGTGACGATGTTACCGCTGATGCCGTTTAGGTGCAGCTCAGGGCGGAAGTTGCTCGCCATAACATTGGTCTTGGCGGCGATGCCTAGCGCGCTGGCATTGGTGATCCACACTGTTCCGGCTTCAACGGTCAGGGTGCCGCTGAATGTGTTCGAGCCGAGCATGGTCAATTTTCCTGTGCCCGTCTTGACGATGTTACGCACCCCGGATTCGGATACCGCCGCGTAGAACGTCAAGTCGCCCGAACCGCCGACCCTAGAGCCACCGCCCAAAACCACGGATGACAGAGTCGGTGTGACCGTCGCAGGCGAACCGTTGAACGTAACCGCAGGAGTTCCGGTGTAACCGGCGCCAGCAGAAACCATCGCCAGACCGCCGACGCAGAAGTTCGTGTCGTTACCCGTGAACACGGTGTCGGTCGTTCCAGAAATAACGCCGCCTGCAATCGCCACGGTAGGAGCATTGGTGAAACCAGTTCCGGCAGCGGTCAGAGTGATGTCGGTGATCAGGCCAACGGATAGAACTGGCGTGGCCGTTGCGCCAGTGCCGCTAGAAATGGTCACGGTCGGGGCCTTCGTGAATTGATTCGTATTGCCGATGAACGTCGTGTCGGTCGTGCCCGAATCAACTGTTCCACCAGACAAGGCCAGCGTGGGTTCGGTCGTATAATTTGTGCCGCAGAAAACGATGTTGATGCCGGAGACATTGCTGCTCGCGTTCAAGACCGATGTTGCGGTGGCGCCCGTTCCGCCGCCGCCAGAGATGATCACGTCAGGAGCGACCGAATAAACTTTGTCGCCGATGACGTCCACGGTGAAGCTCGCCGTGGTGAGACCGTTGGAGTCGGTATTGTAAATTTTGTCGCCGGGTGCGCCCGCCGTGAAGCTGGCCGCCGTGACACCCAAAGACGCAATGGCAGTTGCTCCCGAACCAGTACCGCTGATGACCACCGTCGGGGGCGAACTGAAGCCAGAGCCGCTGCCCATGAGAGGCACTGCGATGCCAGCGATACCGCTGTCAACACTGGCAGGAGTGCCGGAGTAGTTGGCCAACGCGCCGCCATTGGTGATGCCGCCGCCGGCGATTGTGATCCGCTCGTTGACGCCTGTCATGCCATTCAGGTCAACTTGGAATCCGCTGCCCACCGTCGTGCCAGCCGTGTTGGTGGTTTGCAAACCGCCAAAGCCGAGAGCCGATGAGTGACCGAGCTTCAAGACGCCGCCGCCGACCGACGTCGCGCCAGTGTGGGTGTTCGTGCCCGACAAAGTCCAAGTGCCGGTATCCAGTTTGTTCACCGACGCCAAAGCATTCACGGTGTTGCCATCCGCGATTTCGCCCGACACAGTGCCGTTGAATGCGCCGCGCAACACCAGGTTGCGGTTCGGGTTATGCGGATAAATCTTTCCGGCCAGAGTCAAAGTTCCCGCGCTCACCACGACGCGTGTGTCGCCGCCGCCGCCGACCAGATTGATGATGCCTTCGATCCGATTATCTCCCGCGTCGTTGACCAACGCGCCCACACCGATGCCAACAGTCGAACCCGCGCCCGAGCTGGTCGCGAATGTGAAGTTGGTAGGGATGACGATGTTGCCACTGACGCCGTTCAGACGCAGCTCCGGACGACCGCCGCCAGCGATGACATTGGTTTTAATGCCAGTGCCTAAAGCGCTGGCATTTGTGATCCATAACGCGCCGCCGCTGACGATCACGTTGCCCGAAAAAGTGTTCGCCCCGTTCAGATAAAGCGCGCTGGCCGGAACGAAGCCCGACTGACCCGCCGTGCTATTTTCTGTCAACGAGAACGCGCCGCTGATCACGCCATTGAGGGTGACGGGGCCGATGTTGGTGATGGTGGAATTGCCGTTCAAAACCACGTTGTTGTTGATGACTTGAGCATTGGCACTGGCGTTGGTGATTCGGCCATTGAGACCGATGTCATTGCCATCAATGGTGAATGCGCTTGCAGTGCTGGCAAAATTGATGCCTTGGAAAACAGTTCCGGCGACGAGGTCGTTGGTCAGTGACGCGCCAGCCGAGCCAGCCACATCAAAGAAAAGTATATCGTCTGCCACAGGCACGCTTGCGGGCGACCAGTTGGCGGCAGTGTTCCAGTTCGCGCTGGTGTTGCCTACCCAAGTGTCGTTGGCCGCACGGACGTTGGAGGCGGCCAGCGAAGTGGCCAGGAGTATGCAGGTGGTTAACCGCATGGGTTTGATGAGATGGAGGTTTGTTGTCTTCACGTTTTACGGGTTTGAACTGGGGGTTACTTGGTTGAACCGGGTTTTCGCTGGATACTCAGAAATTTGACCGCCGCCTCCGTGCGACCTTGGACATGCAGCTTGTCGTAAATCCGCTGGAGATGCCAACGCACGGTGTCGGAGGACAGGGAAAGTTGCTGGGCGATTTTTTTGTTGGAGTCACCGCGCGAAAGACATTCGAGAATCTCAAGCTCGCGGCGCGACAGATCGGCGTCAGCGGGCAAACCTGCAGGCTTCACGAGAAATGATTCCACCACCCGGCGCGCGATGGCACTGGTCATCGGCGCACCGCCCCGGCGCAATTCTTCAATCGCTTCGACGATCTCCTCCGGCCCGCTGCGTTTGAGGATATAACCACTCGCACCCGCCTTGAGTGCGCTGAAAATTTTCGCCTCATCCTCATAGACCGTCACCATCAGGATGCGCACTCCTGGCAACAGAGCCTTGAGTTGGGCGGTGCATTCAATGCCGGAAATGTTCGGCAAATGAATGTCCATGATCACAATGTCCGGCTGCAAGGCTGGCAGCGACCGCAAGGCTTCTTCAGCCGTGGCGAAAGCACCCACACAAACACAGCCGTCCAATTCGCCAACCAGCTTCTCGAAGCCGGCGCGAATGACAGTTTTATCCTCAACGATGGCGATTCTGTTCATTTTGGAAAGAATGCCAGCAACCTCTGGATTCAACGAGCGAATCGTCTGGCTGGGGACTGGCAACTCTGAAACAGAACTCATGTGATTAGGCAAAATCCTACCTGCAATGCGCAGTTTGCCTAGCCATCCAAAAGGATGGTTCTTTGATAGGCCGGTGAATGAGCAGTTCTGCTGGAAACCTTAAATCGCCGGTCGAACGCGCTGATCGGGTTGAGTTCTGAACAGAAGTTCACTCCTGATCTACGGGCTTAAGCGGCAGATGGAAAGTCACTTTGCTGCCCGATCCGGGAACGCTTTCAATCTGAAGCTCGCCGCCCAATTGCTCGCAGCGATGGCGCATGTTCGCCAGTCCGTTGCGCGTGCCGGTTGCCCGCTCTGGCTCAAAACCGTGTCCGTTGTCCTCGACGCAGAGCATCAGGGAGTCGCCCTGAATTCGGATGTGCAACCAAATCTCTGCGGCGCGGGAATGTTTGATCACATTCGTGACCGCCTCCGTTACCGCCAGGAGGACGTTGTGGCGCTGATCGGATGAGAGTTCGATTTCCGGCAGTTCCGTCGCCACGTCGAGGTGGCAATCCACCCCGGCGGCGCGCGAACGCTCCAGCACGCGCGAGCAGACGTAACTCACCGTCGAAGCGAGACTGTCGTTGGCCGGGTTGACCGCCCACACGATTTCGTCCAGCCCACGCGTCATGTTCCGGGCGCGCTGAGTGATGCCGTCGAACCGCGTGCGCACTTCCGCCGGAATCCCCGCTTCCGTCCGGCCGATCGCCCCGAGAAAACTGATTTCGGTAAGGTCGCTCCCAAGGTCGTCGTGCAAATCCTGGGCGATGCGCGCACGCTCGCGGTCAATCGCGCCCTGTCGTTTCAATTCCGCCATGCGCCGACGCGCACGCCATCGCGCATACCAAAACGCGAATCCGCTGCCCCCACCAATCACCGCCAAGAGCGCGACTCCCTGAAACCAGGCGGTCTCGTAAAAGTGCGGCGTAATTTCAACCTGTGCCAGCGTGGCGGGTTCGCTCCATTGCCCGTCGCGATTGCACGCCATCAGCAGGAAACGATAATCACCCGGCGGCACGGAGCGGTAGGTGGCCGTCCGCTTGTCGCCGACGTCACTCCAGTCATCATCCAACCCTTCGAGCAGATACTTGAAACGCACTTTGAACGGCGAGCCGAGACTCAATCCGGTGAAGCGAAAATCCAAATCCTGCCGCCCAGGTCCAACCTTTACGAACGGATGCGCCGCAGACGTTTCAGCAGTCCCTGTGGCGACAGCGGCGAAGACCGCCCCCGGACGCGCCGGCCAGACGTTCGTTCCGTTCACCCGGATTTCTTCGAGCACCACCGAAGGCGGCGTCAGATTTATTTTGATGGAATCGGGATTCACGGACGCCACGCCGTTGGCCATGGCGAACCACAGCTCGCCATTCCGCGCCCGCCAGCAGTTCGGTTGAAACTCGATGGCCGGGCCGATAGTCAGGAGTCCGTCTTCGCGCCCATAGACACTGACCGGCAGTGTGTCGAGTTCGCCGCTGTCAAAACGACTGAATGCAGTGCCATCCACACGGACGATTCCAGCGGTGGTGTCGAGCCACAGATTTTCCTTCCCGTCCAACATCACCTGCACGATGCAGTCCGAAGGCAGCCCCTGCTTCGTGGTGTAACGGCGAAATTTTCCGTCGCGCCAATGAAGCAGCCCGCCGCGCGAACTGCCCATCCAAAGTCCGCCGTCTTTGTCCGCACAGAGCGCCCAAAGCCGTCCCAACGACGGTCGCTCCGGCGGTTCGCTGCGATTGAACCGCGTGCCGTCCCAGCGTAACAAATATCCACCGAATGTTCCGACCCAGATCGTCCCGTCCGCCGTCTCCGCCATCGCCGCCGGACTCTCCACCGCCGCCGGGCCGCTGGAATAAACTTTCGTGAGTTGCTCGTCCTTGCGCGACCAGATGCCGTTGAAATTGCCGATCCACAGCTCGTTGTTGCTGGCGGAAAACAGGAGCCGGATGTCGCCGGAGATTTGTTGTTTGTCCGCCACCAGCCGGGTGTTGCCGGATTCATGCACCATCAGCCCGACGTTGGGGACGGCGAACCATTTGCGCCCGGCGGCGTCCGCCGTCACCACGGTCGGACGGCTCGACCGGCTCGCGGGCAGGTCAATGTTGGTGCAGCGCCCATCCTGCCAGCGCGCAACCGTGCCGGAATGAGTGCCAATCCAGACCGCGCCCTCCGCATCCTGACAGACCGTGCTCACCAACGTGTCCGACAACCCCTGCGACTTGGCCACCGTCCGAAATAATCGCGGACGCACCTGGATCAATCCGCCGCGCGCGTAGCCACTCCAGATATTTCCCTGACGATCTTCGCTGGCGAACAGCAGCGAATTGCTTGGCAGTCCATCGCGCGTGGTGAGCCGCGTCACCGTTCCGTCCGGCGCCAGATGAATCAAGCCGGAGTCACGCGCGCCGGCCCAGATGCCACCCTCGCTGTCTACGCATACGAATTGTAACGGGCCGAGTTTACCAAAATCATTTTTCCATGCGGGCGATTCCGCCACCCAGCGGCCTTCGGCCATCCGCCGCATCCGGCCATTGGCCTCCACCCAAAGGCTGCCGCGTCCGGCAGGAATGATGCGCTTGACCGCGAGTTGCGCCTGATCGCCTCCTGGATCAACGGAAACAAAACGATCTCCCTCCCACCGCGCCAGCATCTCATCCGTCCCCACCCAAACCTGCCCCAGCCGGTCGGCGGCGAGCTGGCGGATTGATCGGCCTTCCAATCCCGGCGGCGATTCCAGCGTGAGATGTTTTCCCTGCTGCCAGGAAGCGAGGACATTGTTGGTGCGGAGATACCAGACGCGCCCGTCGGCATCGGCGCAGACCTGCCGCGCCTTCCACTCCGGTAGCGGAATGCTTTCGCTACTCCAGCCTTGCCCGGTCCGTTGTAGCCAGAACAATTTTCCGCCTTCCTCAAAAAAAATTACCTCGTCCGCCGCCGACCACAGCAGGCGATTCACGCGCACGCCGGTTGCCACCGCCGACTGGAAACCCGTCGCATCCCAGATTACCAGCGCGTTGTTGAGCGTGTTGATCCACAGCCGCCCGGCCTGATCCACAGCGAGTTTGTGAATGCCTTCGCTTTGAATCTCGGGGATGTTGGCCGTGCTGAAGGGAACAAAGTTCACCCCGTCGAAGCGCATCAAGCCCGCCACCAGCGTGCCGCACCACAGATACCCATCCGGCGTCTGCGCCACATCCGTGACCGATGCCATCGGCATACCTTCGTCCGCGCCCCAGAGGTTCACCATGTAGTCCGGGTTCGGCGAATTGGTCTGCACGGTATCCCCAGCCGCCCCAGCCGGCAGGGGCAATAACGCCAGCCCGACGGCAAGAACCACTAATCGCAATCCGGAGTGCATGTTCAAAAGTCTGGCGCGAACTTTCCAGTCAGGCAAGCGTTCAGTCCAGAGGTCCAGAAGCGTCGCATGGCGAAGTCGTCAAAATTGGAGTTCGGTGATCGACCGAGTCGGAATGATCAGAACACGGGACAATGGAGCAGGGCGATAGATTTGGCGTTTTGATTAGGGAGCTTGACGGAGTGTCTGACCACACAGCACCAACTCAAGACGGTCAGTCAGGTATTGATGGGCTGGGGCGGCACTCAGTGTGAATCCGCGATAGATATTCTTAGATGTGTTCCACAAGGATGAATTGAGTGAGGTCGGATCACGGCGGTTGCCATCGGTTGTCAGAAACGGCCTTTTACACCCAATTGAGGCCAATTTTGAGGGATTCAAAAACAGTGGCCAAGAAACGCATTCCTCCCTTATTTTGCTATTGTTTATTGGGTTCTGGCGGAGGATTTCCGCACGGCTAGAGTCTGCTTTTCGATGTCCCAAAGGGATTCCATCATTAGAGTGTTTCCATAAACCACGTAGCGTATCCGGCGTGTAAAAAGAACCCACGGCAATCTTCCGGGGTGACGGTGGCGAAGGCCGCGCCCGCAGCCTTAACAACTCTTCGCTCAGGTTGGTCACCAAGACTTGGTATTCATACTCGGGGACTGGGTCGCCTTCGGCCAGCAGTGGCCAGCCCAGTTCGTGGGAGGATTCTTTTTCCATTCGCCGTTGCTGTTTGCGGCGCAGCACCACCACGCGCCGCTTGGCCGTCCAGCCGGTGAGTTGCTTGCCCAGCATCGTGAAATAGGACGGCGCATTCGCAATGCTTCTCCCCGTCACGCACTACTCCGCTGGTTCGTTGTGCCGAAGTTCCGCAACTATCTGATCTTCTACCAACCGTTCCAAGAGACGATCATGGTGATCCGCGTCCTTCATGCTGCGCAGGACTGGACACGTTTCTTCCCGGTTGGGCAAAATCTGCCCGCATAGGCTGACCGGCTGCGTTTTTGGTGAAGACTTCCAAGCATTTTCTTCTTTAGTGCCGCGTGGTTTTCCCGTTCGCTTAACACATGGCTGCATTGCGGATCATCTTCATGGGCACACCCGACCTCGCCGCCGCGAGTCTGCGGGCGCTCCTGCGTGTGCCGAAGTTTCAGATTGTCGCCGTGGTCACGCAGCCTGATCGGCCCAAAGGTCGCGACCTCAAGCTCCAGCCATCGCCTGTAAAACAACTCGCGTTTGAAGCGGGCTTATCCGTCTTACAGCCGGAAAAGGCGCGTGATGAAAAGTTCATCGCCGAACTCCGCGTCTTGCAGCCGGAAGTTATAGCTGTCGCCGCGTTCGGTCAGATTTTACCAAAGGCGATTTTGGATTTGCCACGCTTTGGTTGCCTGAATGTCCACACGTCGTTGTTGCCAAAATATCGCGGCGCATCGCCGATCCAATCCGCCATCCTCAACGGCGATGAGACAACCGGCGTCACAATCATGCAGATGGATGTGGGGCTGGACACCGGGGACATGCTCATGCAAAACACGACGCCCATCCGCGATGAGGACAATGCTGCGACGTTGCACGATCGGTTGGCGGAGATGGGCGCGGAGTTGCTGGTGGAAACGATCCACGGCTTGGTTGCTGGCGAGCTTCACGGATACAAGCAGGACGCCGCGCTCGCGACGCATGTCTCAAAAATCCGCAAGGAAGACGGCAACATCGTTTGGAGTCAGCCAGCCCGCGCGATCTGGAATCGCATTCGCGCATTCACGCCGTGGCCGGGCGCGTTCACTTATCTGCCCGCGCTACCAAAGCCGTTGCTGCTGAAAATCTGGGAAGCAGAACTTGTTTCCACGCGTGGTGTAGCCGGAGAAGTATTGAGCGCCGACAAGTCCGGCATTGTGATCGGCTGTGGAGAAGATGCGTTACGCGTGACGATTTTACAGCGCGAGGGCGGACGACGCATGAGCGCGCAGGAATTTTTGGCAGGCAATCAATTGCCGCCGGGAACAATATTTTAACCTAATTCCAACGTGAAACCGCTGATTTTCGCTCATCACCGCTAATCAGAAAACCTGGATGTAAGGTTGGAGGTGAGAATGTTTGTCCTCGCTTGCGCTTGGGAACGCATGTCATCAGCGAAGATTAGCGGTTCAAATCGGGCTTCAGTCGCCTTCGTAGTTCTTGTGGATGGGCGTGCCGCGACGACCTTCCGGGCGCAGGTCTAGTTCAAGTCCCTTCCATTTTTTATGTCTGAAAGATATTTGTCCGCTTTTCGAGTCCGGCGGGTCTTTAATAGAGAAGGAACATGACAGAAACGAAACAATTGCTGGCTGAGTATGCCAAGACTGGTTCAGAACCGGCCTTTCGCGAACTGACATCGCGCTACGTGGACTTGGTCCACTCGGCGGCGTTGCGTCTCGTGAATGGTGATCTGCACCGTGCACAAGATGTGACGCAAACAGTTTTCGCCGATCTGTCACGGCTGGCGCGTTCGCTTTCCTCCGACGTGATGCTGGGCGGCTGGTTGCATCGGCACACTTGTTTTGTGGCCAGCAAAACCATGCGGGCAGAGCGACGGCGCGTGGCCCGGGAAAGACAGGCAGTTGAAATGAATGCCATCGAAGATCATTCGGCAGCCAATCTCGCCTTGGTTGCACCCGTTTTGGATGAGGCGATAAACCAACTCAACGCAGAAGATCGCACCGCCATCCTGCTCCGGTTTTTTGAGCAACAAGACTTTCAATCCGTCGGTGTTGCTCTCGGAAGCAACGAAGAAGCCGCACGCAAACGCG
Source organism: Akkermansia muciniphila (assembly GCA_945882065.1). GTDB lineage: Bacteria > Verrucomicrobiota > Verrucomicrobiia > Limisphaerales > JADLHS01 > JADLHS01. The sequence goes on along the minus strand of CAMCWI010000002.1, from coordinate 23,077 downwards.
TGGATCGCGCGCTGGGAAAACTGGAGTCTCACTTGAAACATCGCGGCGTGGCACTGTCTGCGGTCGCGCTGGGATCAACACTTGCCGCGAGCGCCATCTCAGCCGCTCCGGCGGGATTGGCCATAAGCATTTCAACCATCGCCATTGCCGGCACTGCGGGCAGTGGTGTCACCACCATAACCATCCTGAAAATCATGAGCATGACCAAACTGAAAGTCGGAATCATCACCGCCGTCGTCGCCGCTGGCGTTTCCATTCCGTGCGTGATGCAACACAACACGCAGACGAAGTTGAACGCCGCGAACGAAGCGTTGCGACAACAGACCGAGCAGCGGGAACAATTATCCGCAGAGAACGCGCGTCTCGCCAAATTGTCATCGCAAGCGGCCTCGACGCCAGCAGTCTCAACAAATTCTCCGTCACTTGAATTGTTGCGATTGCGTGGAGAAGTCGCCCGGCTGCGGCAGGAGGTCACGAGCGAGCGGCAAAGAACGAATGGCCCCAGCGCTCTCAGCGGAATGAAAGCCGATCCCGCGATGTGGAAAATGATCCGCGATCAACAGAAGGTGGGCATGGCTTCAATCTACAAGGATTTTGGCAAGAAGCTGGATTTGCCGAAAGAACAGGCGGACAAACTCATTGATCTGCTAGCGGACAATGTGATGGAGAACATTGATCACATCACCGCCGTGTTGCGAGATGGCATGACGCCCGCGCAGATGGAGCCAATTTTTGCCGGACAGGAAGCGGCCCTGCTTGAGAAGATTCAAGCACTGCTTGGCCCGGAGGCATTGCCACAGTATCAGGAATACACCAAGCGTCTGCTGAGCAACATCACTGCTGAACAATTCAAAGACCAGTTGATGGGTGAAAAGGCGGAGCAGGAAACCAAAGCGCGACAGCTTTACGACATGATGTTGGAAGAGACCCGACAAACCCTGGCGAACGCCGGACTGCCAGCCGATTATCAGGTCGTGCCAACGCTTAACTTCCGAAATATCGCCTCGGAAACCGAAGCAGAAAAAAATCTCAAACTGATTGATAACGTTTATGAAAACACAATCGCCAAGGCTGGTTCGTTTCTTAGCCCTGAAGAACTCGAGAAGCTAGGCGAATTCCGCAAGGCCGTCAGCAGCGGGAATCGGATGGCGCTCACGATGAACCGTAAAATGATGGCGCCGGAATCCAAATAAGAACGGATCGGTTTGAAATGTCGGCGCACGACGCGAATAATTAATTCTCTCAAACGACCTAAACTAAAAATCTATCGTGAAAAAAATGGTTTCACTTTTGGCCACCACAATATTGCTGTGTTCCGCCGTTGTCTCTGGCGCAGCAAACACCAACGATGTGTCTGGCAATTGGAGCGGCACGCTTGAAGTCGGTTCGATGAAGCTGCGGGTCATATTCAAGATCAACAAGTCCGCCGGTAGCGCACTGACCGCGACAATGGACAGTGTTGACCAAGGCGCGCGCGACATTCCGGTGGACGTTGTCACCCTGAAAGACAAAGCACTGCGCATGGAAGTGAAAGCCGTAAGCGGTATTTACGAAGGGACTTTGGATTCAACTGGAAACAAAGCGACTGGCCAATGGACACAAGGCCCTCAAACCTTGCCGTTGGTTTTGGAGAAAAAGCAGGGAAAGGATTCATCTCTCGAAGCGGAAAAATTTTCACCCGCTGATCTGGCCGCTAACAAGCAGGCTGCGCTGAAGGTCGCTGGAACTTGGAACGGCACACTGGCTACCGGCATGGCCAATCTCCGTTTGCGACTGAACATTTCCAAATCCTCCACCGGAAACGCAACCGGCACGCTCGACAGTCTCGACCAAGGTGCGAATGGCATCCCATTGAGCGCAATCACACTCAAGGATGGCAAAGTGCGCTTTGAGGCTCTTGGCATCGGTGGTGTTTACGAAGGCAAGTTGGCAGCCGATGGCTACACTCTTGCCGGCCAATGGCAGCAAGGTGGTCAAATTCTGCCATTGGAATTCAAAAAGCCTGCGACCAAGTGAAGACACTGACATCAGTTTATTATGTCGCGTCAGAAGCTGGCGCTTGTGTGTGTAATTGAATAGCTTCTTGCCCAAACCAAACCCCAACAATGAACGGCAACCCCAGCACTTCCACCGCACCGCTCGAAGTGCGCAACGTCTCCAAATTATTTGGTGACTTCCGCGCTGTGGACGATGTGAGCTTCAGTCTGCCAGCGGGCTCGATCTACGGCTTCCTCGGCCCAAACGGCGCGGGCAAGACCACGACCATCCGGATGATTTTGGAAATCATCAAGCCCACAACCGGCAGCATCACCGTGCTGGGCGAATCCTCGGCGCTCAAGGTGCGCCATCGCATCGGCTATTTACCGGAGGAGAAGGGGCTTTACAAAAAGATGCAGTGTTGGGCGGTGATCGCCTACTTTGCCACGCTGAAAGGTTTGAGCAGGAAAGTCGCGAAGCAGCGTGCGTTTGAGTTGTTGGAGCGGTACGGCTTGAAAGATTTCGCGACGAAGCCCACTGATGCGCTCTCGAAAGGGATGGGGCAAAAAGTTCAGGTGCTCGCTTCGTTAGCGCATGATCCTGAATTTGTGATCCTCGACGAACCATTCTCCGGTTTGGATCCGGTCAATCAGCAGGTCATGGAGGACATCATCCGCGACATGGCCAAGCGCGGGCGTACAGTGTTGTTCTCCACGCATGTCATGCAACACGCCGAACGTTTGTGCGACCGGATTCTGCTCATGGCCAAAGGCCGGAAAATTTTCGACGGCACGTTGGCAGAAGCGCAGCGAACTATTCCCCGACGTGTGCGCATCGAGACGGAGGACGACATCGCACCGTTGCGTGCGTTGAGCGCAGTGGTTTCCATTTTGGATCGTAGCAGCCGACGTGAAGAGGCTCATTCTATTTCGACCGAAGAAAGTCAGAGCCTCCTTATGTCGGCTGCTACAGGGAGCATGGGAAGAGAGTCCCGACATTGGGAATTAGAGTTGCGCGAGAACGCCGATCCGCAGGCTATTTTGCAAACCTGTTTCGCGCGCGGCATCCGGTTGCACAGTTTCAATCAATCCGATCCGACGCTGCACGAAGTCTTCATGCGCTTGGTCGGGCCGGACGCGAAGGAGGCGACGTTCCGATGAAATACATCTATCTCATCGCCTGGCGCGAATACTCCGAGAACGCGCGCACCAAAGGGTTCTGGCTCGGCCTGTTGCTTGTGCCGTTCATCATCTTTCTCAGCATCCAAGTGCCTGTCTGGTTGCAGAAGAAAGGCACGCCGACGCGATATTACGTTTTGGCGGATCAATCCGGATCGCTCGCGCCGGTCATCGAAGTCAGGCTGGATCGCGAGCATCAAAAGCAGGTGCTCGCCGACCTCGGTGAGTACGCCCGCAAGCATTTGGCCGGCACGAACTCCGCACAACTGCCGTCACTCGATCAATTCATCAGTCATGGAGGCGAGGCGGTTTACTTGGAAAAAATACAGCCGCACCTGAAGACTGATGCGCCGCCATTCAAATCGCCGCGACGTGAATTTCACCCCGTGCCGCTGCCGGGTGGCGTGCAGGAGAACGCAGATATTACAAATCTCACCGGGACGTTGCGACCCTATCTGCGCGGCGAGAAGACGATCGAAGTGAACGGGCAATGGGTTTCGTTGAGTGCCGCCATCTTGATCCCGACTGACATCGAAAAACAAATCGTCCGGCCCAATCAAAAACCCGCTCGCACGCCGACGGGCATCGAGTATTGGTCCGGAAATCTGGCCGACACAAAACTGCGGGATGAAGTTGAGCAGGCCGTGGGTGCCGAGATTCGTCGGCGCGAATATCTGATTCGCGGACTGGACGCCGTCGCCATCCGCGAGGTGGAACAGACTTATGTGCCCATCGCCAGCCTCAATCCCAAAAAGGAGGCGGGTCAGGAAGCGGTCAATCGCACTGACGTCATCCGGCAATGGGCGCCGAGCGCGTTCGTCTATCTGCTGTGGGTCTCGATCTTCGCCATCGCCCAGATGCTGCTCACCAACATCATCGAGGAAAAATCCAACCGCATCATCGAGGTGTTGCTGTCCTCAGTCACACCCGGCGAACTGATGATGGGAAAATTGATGGGCATCGGAGCCGTCGGCCTCACGATGGTGTTCTCGTGGATTCTCGCGTTGGTCAGCATTCTGACTTGGAAGACGGGAAACTCGACCGAGGTCACCGGACAGATGCTCACGGTCTTGAAATCCTCAAACCTGATCCCGATGTTCTCGGTCTATTTCCTGTTCGGCTTTGTGATGTATGCGGCGTTGATCCTGGCATTGGGCAGCGTGTGCAACACGTTGAAGGAGGCGCAAAGCTACATGGGCGTGATCATGATGTTGATGATGGTGCCGATGTTCACGATGACGTTCATCCCCAAAGACCCCAACGGAGTCCTCGCGCGTGTGCTGTCGTGGATTCCCATCTACACGCCGTTCATCATGATGAACCGCATCATGGCCGATCCGCCGTGGTTCGATTTGATCGGGACGACAATCCTGCTGCTCGTCACGGCAGCCGGGGCGTTGTGGATGGCGGGTAAAATTTTCCGCATCGGCATTCTGCGAACCGGCCAGCCGCCGAGATTGTTGGAAATGCTCCGTTGGTTGAAGCGGTAAAACGGCTCGTGCATACCGCGCGATCACTACTCCACTGAGACAATCCGCGCTGGTTGCTTCTTGCCCGCGAGGAGAAGTTGCGGACGATCTCTCTGTTTCTTCTCCATCAATCGCGCCGCCACGCCATACGACAAAAGAAACCAATCCATAACGCTCATTCCATGACACCAATGTCGAAATGCTTTTCAGGTCGAAGAATCCTCGGAAAGCCGGATGCGAGAAAACTGCCCGTCCGGTTTGATGAGGGACGGGGCGAGGCGGTCATTGGCCTCGTGCCTCTTCAACCCGTCCGTTCCGCCTACTTTGCTAACGCCCATCTTTGCTGAGAGGTATGGAGCATTTTATCTTGCAGACTTTGCCAGCGCTGCACGTCCAGCGTCGAGCATCGCGTTCTCAATGCTCGCCGAAGTCAGCACGTCGCGCATTTTGAGTTTGCGTTCATCGAGATGATGTAGCGCGCGCGGAACGTTTGGCCATGTCGAGCCACACCGGTTGACCCGATGGCGCGAGTGCTGAGTGTGGCAGCGAAAGTCCCAGTGCTTCGCCGACAACTTGCGATGTCGCAGCCGTGCCGAGGAATTGACAGCCACCGCCGGGCGAGCCGCACGCGCGACAACCCAGCTCGGCGGCTTCGGGCAATGACATCAATCCGTGCGCGTAACACGCACCCAGCGTTTGCACCGTGCCCGCGTCTTCCGCGCCCGCCGCTGGCAGCGTGACTCCGCTAGGAACGACCACGCATGGCAGATCGAGCAGTCCTGCCACCGCCATCAGCATCGCGGGCAAACCTTTGTCACACGTCGCGATGCCGAGCACTCCCGAGCGAGCCGCCGAAAGATCACAGCGGCGTCATTGCGAAACGGAAGGCTATCGAACATGCCGGTTGTTCCCTGTGTGCGACCGTCGCACGGAACAGAACAGAAGCCCGCGAACGGAATTGTTTTCAGCCGACGAAATTCTTCGGAGGCGGCTTGAACAAGCAAACCGATCTCCCAATGACCGGTGTGATAGGCGAGCGCGATGGGTTTGCCATCGGGCGCGCGGCGTCCGCCTTGGGTGCTAAGGATGAGAAATTGTTTGCGCCCGACTTCGGTGGGATTCCAGCCCATGCCTGCGTTCTGCGTCATGCCGAACAGATCGCCACTGGGACTGTGCAGCAACATTTCTTCGGTAATGGGCAGACTTCCCGCCGGGCCACTCGAGCGTGTTTGAATCTGGTAAATCTCCGGCGTCGCGGAATCAAACACGTCGTGGCATGGAACTCATGCGTTTATTGAAACAGGTCTGGCACCGGTGGAAAAGAAAACTGCTAGTTCGTTTGTTCGCGATTGAGATACGATCGTGAGGAGACACCAAAAAGTCCCGTCGTTGAAACAGATGACGGCGGAAAAAGCGAAAGCGGATTGTTTTCGGTTGCTTCCGGTTTCGTCTTGCTTGAAGCTCGCGCCTCGCATGAATACTCCGATTGGCGATGCTATCCACATCTCCCGCAGCGCCGCTGATCTGAACGACGTTGAGCAGCGTGCTGCACAATCCAAAATCACTTGGCGACTGCTCCCGTTGCTCTTCTTCTGCTACATCATCGCTTACATTGACCGGATCAATGTGGGCTTTGCCAAACTGCATTTGCGCGAGGTGCTGGGTGTTGAGCCGGGCGTTTTCAGCAGCGTCTATGGTTTTGGGGCGGGCCTCTTCTTCATCGGATATTTTATTTTTGAAGTGCCAAGCAATCTCATTCTCCATCGGGTTGGAGCTCGGGTGTGGATTGCGCGAATCATGATCGTCTGGGGCTTTGTTTCCATGGCGTTTATGTTTCTTAACAGCGTCACGATGTTTTATGTGATGCGTTTCCTACTCGGGGTCGCTGAGGCGGGGTTTTTCCCCGGAGTCATTCTTTATCTCACTTACTGGTATCCAGCCAAAGATCGTGCCCGCACCATCGCACTCTTCACTCTTGGCGGTGTCGCTGCGGGTGTAATCGGCTCGCCTGTCTCCGGCGCAATCCTTGGAATGGGGGGTGTCGCAGGACTGGCCGCATGGCAATGGCTTTTTTTGCTGGAAGCCATTCCCGCTGTGCTGATGGGCATCGTCATTTTTTTTATTTTGCCGAACAATCCCCAGCAAGCGCGCTGGCTTTCCGACCGTGAAAAAGCCTGGATGCAACACCGCATGGCCGAGGACGCGGCCAACACCAGTTCGAGTCAACGCCACAGTCTGCGCGATGTCTTCACGAGTCGGCATGTCTGGCTGCTGTGCATGCTTTATTTTTTGTTGAACGTTGGGGGTTATGGCTATGAGATGTGGTTGCCGACCATCGTGAAAGGATTCTCGGGACAGAGCGATCACATGGTTGGATTGATCAACATCATCCCTTACTTCGTCGCCGGAGTAGTAATGATTCTCGTCGGGCAATACGCAGATCGCAGCGGGGAACGTCGCAAATGTGTTGCCGTTGCGGCCATCAGTGCCGCTATCGGCTTCGGGCTGGCAGCGTATTTCAAGAATCCTTACCTCGCCATGGCCGCGCTTACACTGGCCTTTGCGGGGATCAAATCTACGATCGGACCCTTCTGGGCCATCGGCACGGCGTTCCTCAGCGGCACGGCAGCAGCAGGCGGCATCGCTGTCATCAATTCCGTAGGCAATCTGGGTGGATTCTTTGGGCCGACTCTCGTTGGCCTCATCAAAGACCGCACGGGCAGCGACGTCGCCTCAATGCTCCTGCTTGGGGGCGCGTTGTTGAGCATGGGGCTGCTGGCTTTCGCGATGCCTAATTCAACCTCCAAACCGACGCGTTCAGAAACGGGTTCCAAGTAATTTTATAGACCGAGAGTTCAGCAGCGTGTGCCTATGAAAATTTGCCGGTTCAAAGACAAACAAAATGTCGTCCGCATTGGGCTGGTGACGGGTGGTTCTGAGTTGCTCGATCTGAGTCCGGCAGGGATCACCCGCCTGCAACCGCTGCTTGAAAGCGATGACCCGCTTGCGGAACTATACCAAATCAGCCAAAGCGATCTGCGGCGCGTGGCGCTGGCCGAGGTCAAATTGCTCGCGCCCGTCGAGCAACAGGAAGTTTGGGCAGTTGTAGTTGCAGAAAGGTCAGTGGAATGGAAAACAACTTGTCCCGGCGACGTGGATTGAAAATGCAACCGCGCGCCAGGTTTCCAACGGCAGCAACCCGAACAGCGATTGGGGTCAAGGCTAAGGCTACCAGTTCTGGCGTTGTCGCAACGGACTCTATCGCGGCGACGGCGCATTCGGACAATTTTGCATCGTGATGGAAGATCAGGACGCGGTGATCGCGATGACCTGCGGCACGCGCAATATGCAAGGCGTGATGAATCTGGTTTGGGACAAACTTCTTCCCGCCATGCAGCCGAAGCGGTTGAAAGCTGACAAGGCGGCGCACAAGAAACTCGAAGCCAAGCTCGCAAGTCTGACCGTGCGTCCGCCTCAAAGTTCAGGTTCGCCCCGAGCTTTTGCACAATCATCCGGCCAGCGATTTACGTTTGCGACCAACGATCTCGATCTTGAAGTCGTTGCGCTGGAACTCGGCGGGAACGGCGAAGTATCGCTGGCGATGCGTTGCAATGGCGTCGAGCAGCGTGTTGTTTGCTGTGGCAAAAGCGAGTGGAAGAAAGGGCGGATGACTTACGCGGCGCAGGCGGAGCAGCCCGTGGCGATCAGCGGCGCGTGGACGGCGGACGGCACTTGCAGCGCGAAGTTTTGTTTCTACAAAACGCCGTTCGTCATCACCGCCAAGCTGCAATTATCGGGAGAGCATTTGCTTTACGATTCAGAAACCAACGTCGGCCTCGGCCAGACCAAGCAGCCGCAACTCGTCGGGCGCGCTCAATGACAGGGTTAGCGGTTCACCGCGCCTGACGCAGCGGACTGGAAGCAATAGCGCGGCTGCGGTCGTGAAGTTTTTCGAGCAGCTTCACCTTATCGGAAAATGACTGGGCCGTGAGCGGCTTCGCATTAGCCGTTTGCTTTCCAGAAGTCATTCCGAGCAAATCCATCATCTTCCGATGATCCTGCTGCGTGGTAAGCACCATTGGCGCAGCCGAAGCCGATGCAATGTTCGTCTCTGCCACGACAGGTAACGCAGATGCCAGCGCAATGAAACCGAACAGTGCCAGCTTGAAAAATACAACCGACAACGTGCGGTGCTGGCTTTCTCGGGCAAAGATGTGAATTCGAGCTTTTAGACAGGTTCTGTAGTTTATAAGGATTTCTGGAAGTCAGTTTGTATGAGATCAGTCACTTGCCCATGAGAAGTTTCACGCCCACGAGAATGATGAATCCGCCAAAGCCACGCTTCAGATTATCCGCGTGAACCTGCGTCGTAAGCCATGCGCCGAAATAACTTCCCGCCACGGCCATCGGCGCGATTGCCAGCACCGTGCGCCATTCGATGTTCGCCTGCGTGTAATGTTTGTACGAACCCATGATCGCCGTGGGGATGATGATGACGAGAGATGTGCCGATGGCTTGCTTGATGTCGCGCACCGGTGGGCTGAGAAAATAAACCATGGCAGGCACCATGATGATGCCGCCGCCTACGCCAAAAAGTCCACTGGTCACGCCGCTGACAAGCCCGATGATGGCCGCGATGTAGTAATTCATGCTGGCTTAATGCCCTCGCAGACGCGGCGAGACAACTTTTTTCTTCGAGCGGACACCTCACGGATTTACCAGCAGTTTTCCAAGAACCATGCGGCTGCGAAGCTTTTCAAACGCAGCAGGTGCTTCGGCAAGTGGATAAATAAAGTCTATCACTGGCGCGATCTTCCCGGCGGCGGCCCATTCGAGTGTGGCTTGGATGTCGGCGCGGTTGCGTCCATAGCTGCCGATGAGCCGCTGTTGCTTCACGAAGATCGGCCACAGATTCAACCTCACCTCGCGGCCAGCCGTCGCGCCGCAGGTCACGATGGTTCCGTTTCGCGCGAGGCAATCAAAGCATTTCACCAGTACATCGCCGCCGACATGTTCGACGACGAGGTCAACACCGCGTCGGTTGGTGATCTTGCGGATGGCGGCGGGCCAGTTCGCATCGGAAGAATCCACGACGTATTCCGCGCCGAGTTGAAATGCGAGTTGACGCTTGGGTTCAGTTGAACCCGTGCTGATGACGTGCGCGCCAAGTTGTTTGGCAATCTGGATGGCCGCCGAACCCACGCCGCTCGCGCCGCCCATCACGAGAACCCAATCGCCAGCCCGAACTTGCGCGCGATTCGTGAGCATGTGCATGGCGGTGCTGCCCGCCAGTGTTAGCGCAGCAGAGGAATTGAAATCAAGTCCGGCAGGAATCTTCACCAGCGCGCGTGCGGGAACGGCGACGAGCTCCGCAAAGCCGCCATCGCGGGAGACACCGAGAAGTTCGCCACGCAGACAAACAGATTCCTCACCGTGCTGACAGAATTCACACTCACCGCAAAAGAGATTGGATTGCACGGCCACAGCGTCACCGACTTTCCAATTCGTCACCGCGCTACCGAGTTGCTCGATGCGTCCGGCGATCTCGCCGCCGGGCGTGCGAGGGAGCGGAACTTGGATGGGCAAGCCAGCGGATTCAAGCCAGAGATCGAGATGATTTAATCCGCATGAATGGACGCGGACGACGACTTCATCGGGTGCGGGCGTTGGATTGTCCAACGTGCGAAGTTCAAATTTCCCGGGCGAACCGTGAGCGATGAGTTGAATGGCTTTCACGCGAGCAGGTTAAAGAAAACGCATCGCGATGCGGAGAAAGATATTGGATGCGGCGGCTTTGGGCGGTCCCGTTGGAATTTACGTCTTGGCTTGAGAAAAACCTCCACACTGGCTATCACCAAGCTGCGGATGACAAATCACGAAGCAAGATTCGGCGGGATTCTCAGATTGTACGGCTCAGACGGTCAGGAACGACTGCGTCGCGCGCATGTTTGCGTGGTAGGCATTGGCGGCGTTGGGTCATGGGCGGTCGAGGCATTGGCGAGATCGGGGGTCGGCAAACTCACGCTCGTGGACATGGACGATGTCTGCATCAGCAATGTGAACCGCCAGATTCACGCCGCCACTGGCACGTTCGGCAAACCCAAGGTGGAAGCGATGGCCGAGCGCGTGCAACTTATCAATCCCGATTGCAAGGTGCGCGCGGAACAAATCTTTTTCACGGCGACCACTGCGGAGCAATTGCTCGCGCCTGGTTATGACGCGGTGTTGGATGCGATTGATTCGCGGGAGATGAAGGCGTTACTTATCGCAATGTGTCGCGCAAAAAAAATCCCCGTGGTGACTACCGGCGGCGCGGGCGGGCGGCGTGATCCAACAGCGTTGCGCGTGGCGGATTTGGCACAGGCGACGCATTGCGGACTGCTGGTGAACTTGCGGAAGTTACTGCGTACAGAACACAATTTCCCGCGCGATCTGCAACAACCGTTCGGCGTGGATTGCGTGTTCTCACCAGAACCGCAGGTATATCCAGCGGGCGATGGAACGATATGTGACGTGAAACCGCCCGGCGAGCGCTTGCGCTTGGATTGCCGCACCGGCTACGGCACGGCGTGTTTCGTGACGGGTGCATTTGGCTTCGCAGCAGCGGGGCAGGTGGTGAAGCGGATCACGGCAGGGGAGAGTTGTGCCGGTGGTTAAGGAGTAATGCCGTTCGGAAATAGAATCTGCGAAAGAGCGGATAAAACCAGCGTTGCTTCACCGATCCACAACCCCAAAGGGGATGAATCTTGGTTATGGCTTGGTGTCGCCCTGTTTTCTGCTTTTGTGAAAACCGATTCGTTGGCATCGTGCGTGTGTGGGCATCACACTCCAGCAATTCAACGAAATGAACGCGCGCGTCAGTGGACGCAAAACGCGTGCGGTGGGGAGAGGTGTTGACCCTTTGCCCTCTTCACCAGTCAGCACGCATAAAATCATTCTCGGCGTTGATCCTTCGTTGCGCGGCACAGGCTATGGCGTGATTGAACTAGCGAAACCATTTCCTCGCACGCTGGCGCACGGCACGATTTCCTGCCCGAAGGACTGGCCGCACTCGCGTTGTCTGGCGCACATCTCGCAGACGCTGCGCGATGTGTTAAAAAAATTTCAACCCACGGTCTGCGCGGTGGAGGGATTGTTCTTCGCGCAAAACATCAAGACCGCCATCATCATGGGCGAAGCGCGCGGTGCGGCGCTGGCGGTCATCGGCGAGGCTGGTTTGGAGATTTACGAGATCGCACCGCGCAAGGTGAAGCAGGCCATCGTGGGCTACGGCGCAGCGCAAAAGCTGGCGGTGGCGAAGATGGTGCAACGCTTCTTGCAACTGGCCGAACTGCCCGGTCCCGATGCGGCTGATGCGCTGGCGCTGGCGCTGGTGCAGGGGCAAACACAGGAGCGCAGCCGTTACAGTCTGAGCGCGGCAAAACAGATTTGAACCACGAATGAAGACGAATAGACCAAACGCGATTTGTACCGCAGTCACAGACTTTGGAGTGTTTGGACTTGTCCGCGCTTTTGGCAGGCGACTTGTTGCCGTTAAGCATGAGAATGGCGTCTTTATTGTTCGGCGAGCCGCTCTGAGCGGCTCTGCTTTGGCGACAAGTCGTCGAAACGGTGAAAGCGGCGACACGTCACCGCACTCCAAATTGTTCTCGTTCGCGTTCGGTTGCGTTTGTTTATGATTTCATTTCTCCAAGGCAAACTCGTTGACGCATTGCCCACGTCAGTCACTGTGAACGTGAACGGCGTCGGCTATGACGTGCTGATCCCGCTGTCGTCTTTCGACAAACTCCCACAACCTGGCGGCGAGGTGACAATCCTCACACACCTTGTCGTGCGCGAGGACGCGCATATACTTTATGGCTTCATGACCGTGCCAGAGCGCGAGTTGTTCCGCATGTTGATCAACAACGTCAGCGGCATCGGCCCGAAGACCGCGCTGAACATTTTGAGCGGAATGAACGCCGTCTCGTTCCGTGGCGCAGTTGCCAGTGGCGATGTCAAATCACTCTCGCAAATCTCCGGTGTCGGCAAGAAAACTGCCGAGCGCATTGTCGTGGAGTTGCGCGACAAGGTTGGCGCGGCTGGCGCGTGGGAGGCTACAAGCGCGGCGCGGTCGCTCTCCGCTTCCGATCAAAAGGTGAACGACGCGGTACTGGCGTTGATGGCGTTGGGTTTCAAGCAACCGGACGCGCACGAATCCGTCAGGGCTGCACAGGCGATGCTGGGTGAAAAGGCTGGCGTGGAAGAACTCGTCCGTGCTGCGCTTAAAAAAGGCTAACATGTCATCCCAGATTTCAGCCGCCAAAACTCAGCCACAGAAATCTGGCGTGGTTGTGCCGCATCGCGCCAAATGGCATCAGCGGCTGGCCGCGCGATTGATCTGGATTATCGTCCGCTGCATAGCTGCAACGATCCGTTTCCGGCTGGATGATCGCTCAGGCTATTTTTCCGGCGTACCGAAGGAAGCGATCATCTTCGCTGTCTGGCATAATCGTCTCGCGTTGGGTTTGATGATGTATGAACGCTTTGTTCGTTGCTACCAACCGGAGCGCAAGCTTGCCGGGCTCGTGAGCGCGAGCAAAGACGGCGGCTTGCTGGCGCGGGTGTTGGAGCTGTTCAACGTCGAGCCGGTGCGTGGTTCGTCATCGCGTCGCGGTGCTCAGGCATTGCGGGAACTGGTCGGCTGGGGCGAACGCGGCTACGACCTCGCCATCACGCCAGACGGTCCACGCGGGCCGTGCTACACCGTGCGAGAGGGCGTGATCGCCACGGCACAACTCACGGGTCTGACGATTGTTCCTGCGGCGTATCGGTTGAACTGGAAAATCCGGCTGAAAAGTTGGGATCGGTTTCAAATTCCGCTGCCGTTCGCGCGGTGCGACATCACCACGGGCAAAGTCATGCGAGTGCCGCGTGAAGCCACCGAAGCCGAACGTGAAACGCTGCGCCAGCAACTCGAAGCCGAGATGCGCGCCATCACGCAGGATTGATTCGTCAGAATTATTTTCGGGAATGGGGCTTCATCATTCTGCGATCCATTATTCTGCCTTTGTTTTCCCGGTCAGGCCAACTCCGCCCAAGATTCTGTCCCGAAGCGGTGATGCTTCCCGCCGTGTTACAACGGGCGGTAAAACTCCAACATCCATGCAACCAAGAAGCCCAAGCCACATGCTGCAACCCTTGTCATCTCGTCTCCGCAAGTCTTGACCGATTTCCGATCTTTGCTTGTTCAGTTTCTTCACAAGCGGCGAGGCGACAATTCCGCAGACCTTTCCTAAAAACATTTATCTGAATTCCCTCCCCCCGGCCCGGCTGCGAAGATTGACCAGATGCGAGCCGTCATAAACCGCCCATTTAACAGGGGTTTTCTCGCGTCCTGAAATTTCATGGCTGCCGGTCAGGAGTTCACACTCATTCAAACAGTCTTCCACAGTCCCCCGCTGGCACCGGACATGCAAAGGGGCGGCTCGTGCGAGATCAGACACCCGCTGGACTGTTTCGAGCGGTGCGTCTGATGAAAAATAAAAGTTGTTTGTTCAATGCCGTTTTTTTTTCCAATCAAGTGCGGTTTGTGGATCGTTTTCGTCGTGGTGATGTGTGCTGCCCCATTTGTAGCGATCTCAGCCCCGCTATATTCCATACCCGTCACGCTGGGGTGGAATCCTCCGAACGATCCGAATGTGAAGGGTTATGTCCTTTATTACGGCCTTACCAATCAATCCGCCACCAACAGGGTCGTTGTGGGAACAAACCTGACAGTGACTGTGACAAACATGCTGGCCAACGCCACTTATCGGCTTTACGCCGTTTCTTACAATACCGTCAACGTGGAAAGCCAGCCCTCCAATCAATTGCTGGTGACTTTACCGGCGATTTCTTCCGTCAAGATCGCGTGTCATACCAATCGCACCATGAAACTGGACTGTCGCGCGGCGGCAGGGACAGTTTGCGGAATCCAGTTCAGTCCCACGATGCTGCCGGGGTCGTGGCGCACGTTGACGAATGTTTCCGCAAACGCACTGGGTAACATCGCGCTCATTGATGAGTCCTCGTCGCGCGTGCCGAAACGTTTTTATCGGGTGGCCCTCTCGGCGCAACCGCTGTTGTCGGCCATGCAGATCAAAGCACTGACCAATGGCAACGTGCAAGTCTCCTGCGGCGCGCCGCCAGACTCGCGCTGCCGCATCCAGTACCGGGCCAAGCCCAACACCGGGACGTGGCTCACATTGACCAATTTAACTGCGGATGCGGAGGGGAATGTTGTCGCGACGGACACGACCGCGCGACTCGCGAGCAGCCGGTTCTATCGGACAACTTTCCAGTAAGGCCAAGGAGTTTAGTCGGGGCGCAACGCCCGACGTTGCTCCCGCGAGCAGCGTCGGGCTACACTCCCTGCGTGGAACAATCTGTCTCAACCCGCGCGCCCTCGCTCATTCACGAGTTTGAAACCATCCTCCAACGGATGGACATCACAAAACTCTTTCCCGCCGCACAGCCACTGGAGATTGAACTCGGCTGTGGCGATGCGTCGTTTCTCATCGAACACGCGCGGCTGAATCCTCAAACCAACTTCCTCGGAGTGGAACGTCTCATGGGCCGCGTCAATAAAGTGGATCGCAAGGGTCGCCGGCTGAATCTTACCAACGTGCGTGGAGTCCGCATCGAGAGCGCGTATCTGCTGGAATTCCTTTTGCCAACGGGCTGCGCGCAGGCGTTGCATATTTATTTCCCTGATCCGTGGCCGAAGAAGAAGCATAGGAAGTTTCGTCTGATCAACGAACGATTCACCACGCTTGCATGGCAGGCGTTATCGCCGCGCGGCATTGTTTATCTACGAACTGACGATGAAGATTATTTCAGCCAGATGATTGAGGTGTTTGCAGCAGACAAGCGGTTTAGCGCGATAGAAACACCATCCGCGCTGGCGGCTGTAGTTACGGATTTCGAGCGCGGCTTTAACGCGGAAGGCATTCCGACACAGCGAGCGGCGTATCAGCGGGATTGAGTTGGTGGAGTATGGCCGTCCTCGGCCACAGCGATTTCCGCCAGAGAAAGGGTTACGCACTGTTCAAGCGACCAGAACAGCGGACGTCGCTGCGACCGAGGACGGGCGACGCCTAGTTTTCCCCAACGCGCTCCGCCACATTGATCCCCGACACGATGGAATCGCTCAGGGAAACGCCATCACGAAAATGTCCGGCGAGAAATAACCCCGGCGCATCGGCTTCGATCTTCGTCATCAAATCCTTGTAACGACCGTAGCCGACGTTGTATTGCGGAATCGCCTTCGGATAGACGACGACGTGTTGGAACGTGGGTTGGCCGCGCACGCCCAGCAGGATTTTCAAGTCGTCGCAAACAAGCGATACAAGTTTATCGTGCGGCAATGATGCCAATTCTGGATAACGCTCACCGCCGACATACGTCGTGAGCGTGTGATGACCGGCGGGCGCGCGGTTGGGAAACAACGCCGAGGAGAATATGGTGCCGAGGATTTTGAAACCCTCGATCTTCGGAATCAACATGCCGAAGCCATTGCACGAATGAGCCACATCCTCGCGGCGGAATCCCAACACCACGCTGGCAACTGGCGGGTGACGGATGGCGGAGAACGAGGAGAGATCAAGTGGGTTGGTAGGGCGCGCCACTCCGTGCGCGTCGCTGGTTGCAACAGACGCAGCGTCGGGCAGAGGACTGCCTACCCTACCTATCTCAATGCTTAACTCCGCGAGCTTGTGCGCCGTGCCACAGTAAATCACTGCGCTATGCTGCACCTCGCTTGTCGAGGTCGTCACCCTCCAACCATCGGAGCCCCGCGTGAGTTTGGTGACCGGCGTATTCAATTTCACGGAATCACCGAGTTGTGCGGCTAACGTATCCGGCAAAACTTGCAACCCTTCATCGAAGGAAAATTTCAGCGCTCGATCTTTTGCCACTTCGCCGCGCTTCTTGCGTTCGCGTGCGCCAAAGATTTGTCCCTTGATCATGGATCCATAATTGTCTTCGAGAGCTTTCAATCTCGGAAACGCGTGCGACACAGAAAGTTTCTGCGGGTCGCCCGCGTAGATTCCCGCGACAAGTGCATCAATGGCATTATCGAGAAACTCTTGATTGAAGCGGCGCACCACAAACTGCCCGATGCTTTCCTCCACGCCATCGCGACGGGGCGAGATGAAGGGTTCGCGTAATACGGCGAGCTTCGCTTTGAGCGTGAACAGATTGGTCGTGAGAAATCCTGATGGCGAACCGGGCATCTCAATCGGTCTTTTGTAGCGCACCACGAAACGCGCTCCAGCCTTCGGATCGGGATCGAGCCGACATGATTGCAAACCGGCATCGCGGACCAGTTGAGAAATCTTGGGAGAGGTTTCCAGCAGCGTGTTCGGGCCGAACTCGGCGAGATAGCCGTCCTTGCGGATGGATTGAATCACGCCGCCCACGCGATTGCTGCCCTCATAGACAGTGACCGCGACGCCTTTGCGCTTGAGATAAAACGCTGCCGTCAACCCTGTGATGCCTGCTCCGATGATTGCCACCGACTTCATTGCGTCCAAGCTGAATCAGCGCGCCGGTCGGCGCAAGAGTTTAGTCAGGTGCTATAGGAATGAGATCGTATTCTGATCGCGCCGAGTTTTTGTTGGAGTTCAAGCTTTAGCTTGTCCGGGGAACAGGCTGAAGCCAGCCTCCCCCTTCGTCCTGATGCCGTCGCCAGATGCGTTTGTTCTGCCGATAGCTCACTCTCATCAAGCTACTCGCCGCAATCAGCGTGACCACCAACTCAACCACTCCTGCCATGATCTTCATGTATTCCCGCTCCTTCGCACTCAGTGGTAATATTTCCATATTGTAGCCGGGTTGCTACTGCAACCCAGCCGATGGGGACATTCTCATGGAGTTCCGACAAACTTTTGCTGACGATTGACACGGTGGCGTATTTTTGGTTTAACACGCGCGCCCATGAAAATACTTCATCAATCCCGGCCACTGTTTTTATCTGTTGTGATCATGTTCGCGCTCGCTTTCGCGTCGAACGCGTTCGCAGAAAACGCCGCCACGCTGGAGCAGCGCATCGCGCAACTTGAGTCCGCCGCGAAGTCAGCTTCCCCTATCAACAACGGCGATAACGCTTGGCTGCTCGTAAGCTCCGCGTTGGTGCTGATGATGACCGCGCCGGGATTGATTTTGTTTTACGGCGGTTTGGTTCGCAGCAAGAACGTTCTCTCCACGATGATGCACAGCATGATCTTGATGGCCGTGGTTTCCGCGCTGTGGATGGTTTTCGGTTACAGCATGGCGTTCGGCGAGGGCAACGCCTTCTTCGGATCGCCCACGCAGTATTTCATGTTAAAAGGCGTGGGTAGCGTGCCGAACGCGGATTACGCACCCACGATTCCGCATACGACGTTCATGTTGTTCCAGATGATGTTCGCGATCATCACGCCTGCGCTTATCAGCGGTGCAGTGGCAGAGCGCATCAAGTTCAGTGCGTATCTCCTCTTCACTGTGCTGTGGGTCACGATCGTTTATTTCCCGCTGTGCCACATGGTTTGGGGCACGGGCGGATTGTTCAACTGGGCGCTCGGCGGAAAGATTCCCGTGCTGGATTTTGCGGGTGGAACAGTGGTTCACGTCAGCTCCGGTGTGGCAGCGTTGGTGGCGGCGATTGTTCTGGGTAAGCGCATGGGGTATCCGCGCGAGCCGATGGTGCCGCACAATGTCGTGTTGAGCTTGATCGGCACAGGATTGCTGTGGGTGGGTTGGTTTGGATTCAACGCGGGCAGCGCGGTAAGCGGCGGCGAACTGGCGACTAGCGCGTTTGCGGCAACGCACTTTTCTGCGGTCGGCGCGGCGTTGAGTTGGGCGGCATTGGAGTGGTTGCTCAAAGGCAAACCCAGCGTGCTGGGTCTCGCGTCCGGCATGGTGGCCGGTTTGGCCACGATCACGCCGGCGTCCGGGTTCGTCACGATTCCGGCGGCGTTTGCCATCGGACTTTGCGGTGGAGCGGCCTGTTATTTTGCGGTGACGAAGCTCAAGAGCGCGTTCCGTTACGATGATTCGCTCGACGTGTTCGGCGTTCACGGCGTCGGCAGCACGATTGGTTTGTTGCTGGTGGGCTTCCTAGCGAATCCGGCGGTGAATGGCCTCATCGCCACCACGTTCAAGTCTGGCGAGACGGTGGTGTCGCTCGCAGGCGGCATGGCGCAGTTCAAGAATCAAGTCATCGGCGTGCTGGTCACAGCGGCTTTCAGCGGCATCGCGACGTTCCTCATCCTGAAATTGATCAGTGTGACGATCGGCTTGCGCGTGACACCGGAGGAAGAACATTCCGGTCTGGATTTGACGCAGCACGGTGAAAGCGGCTACAACGATTGATAGCGGCAACCCAAAACTTTTAATTTTATGAAAAAAATCGAAGCTATCATCAAGCCATTCAAACTCACCGAAGTGAAAGACGCGCTGAACGAAATCGGCATCACGGGCATGACCGTCACGGAAGTGAAAGGGTTTGGCCGACAGAAGGGGCACACGGAAATCTATCGCGGCAGCGAATACACCGTGGATTTTCTGCCTAAGATCAAGTTAGAGATCGTCCTCCCGGACGCGCAGGTCAAAGCCGCCATCGAAGTCATCACCAAGGCCGCGCATACTGGCAAGATCGGTGACGGGAAAATCTTTGTGCTCCCCGTCGAGACCGCCATCCGCATCCGCACAGACGAGCAGGGTGATGCTGCGGTGTGAGGTCGGCGGAGTGCGCTCGTCATCGGGCGCAGCGGTGTGGGTAAAACGCGTGGTACTGTTTGCGGTCACATTGATCGAGTCTTCATCCTTATTCCACGGGCGCGGGGATTCGTGGGTTGCTGCACCCGAGGCCGGGCGCAATCCCTTTAAACCTCGCGATTGCTTCCACGGCGGCTTCCCGCCATCGTGTCGCTCGCATGAAGCGATTTGACTTCTTGGTTCTCGGCAGCGGCATTGCTGGACTTTCTTTTGCGCTCAAGGCAGCCAAGCGCGGGCGTGTGGCCATTGTCACGAAGAAGAATCGCGCGGAGTCGAACACGAATTATGCGCAAGGTGGCATCGCGGCGGTGACGAGCAAGGAAGATTCGTTTGAACTTCACGTCAAAGACACCCTCACGGCTGGCGCAGGGCTTTGTCGCGAAGATGTCGTGCGCGTGATCGTGGAGGAAGGCCCGGCGCGCATTGCTGAATTGATCGAGTTGGGCATGAAGTTTTCTCAGCGTGATGCACCGAACGAAGACGGTGGGCGCGAACTTGATCTGGGCAAGGAAGGTGGTCATTCCAAACGCCGCATCCTGCACGCGAAAGATGTGACGGGTCGAGAGATTGAACGCGCGTTGCTCAACGCCGTTGCCGTGCAGCCGAACATCACGATCTTCGAGAATCACCTGACGATTGATCTCATCACGAGTCAAAAGATGGGCTACGTGGGCGAGAACCGCTGCCTTGGCGCGTATGTGTTCGACAAGGCGAATCGCGTGGTGGAGACGTTCGTCGCGCCTGCGACACTGCTGGCCACGGGCGGTTGCGGAAAAGTTTATCTCTACACGACGAATCCAGACATCGCGACGGGCGACGGCGTGGCGATGGCGTATCGCGCTGGCGCTTCGGTGGCGAACATGGAGTTCGTTCAGTTTCATCCGACGTGTCTTTATCATCCGAAGGCGAAATCATTTCTCGTGAGTGAAGCCGTGCGTGGCGAGGGCGGCGTGTTGATGTCGCTGGATGGTCAGGAGTTCATGGATAATTATCATCCGATGAAATCGCTCGCACCGCGCGACATCGTGGCCCGCGCGATTGACAGTGAGATGAAAAAGAGCGGCGCAGATCATGTGTTGTTGGACATCACCCACAAGTCCGCGCGCTTCGTGATCGAACGGTTTCCGAACATCTACAAGACCTGCCTCAGCTTTGGCATAGACATCACGAAGGAGCCGATTCCTGTTGTGCCAGCAGCGCATTATCAATGCGGCGGCGTGGTCACGACTGTGGATGGCGAGACGGAGATTGCGGGATTATTCGCGGTGGGTGAGGTGGCTTGCACGGGGTTGCATGGTGCGAATCGTCTGGCGAGCAATTCATTGCTGGAGGCTTTGGTGTGCGCGGATCGAGCGGATCGGCGCATGACTGAACAGGATTTGCCCGCGAGTGAATTGAAAATCCCAGACTGGCAAGCCGGTCAGGCGAACAATCCCGACGAGATGGTGGTGGTAGCTCACAACTGGGACGAAATCCGCCGCTGCATGTGGGACTATGTGAGCATCGTGCGGACGAACAAGCGATTGCAACGCGCTCAATCGCGGCTGGCGAACCTGCAACAGGAGATTCACGAGTACTACTGGAACTTCACCGTCACGGCGGATCTGTTGGAGCTGCGCAACATCGCGACTGTGGCGGAATTGATCGTGCGTTGCGCGCTGCTGCGGTCAGAGAGTCGTGGACTGCACTACAACTTGGATTTTCCTGACGCCAATCTTGATTGGGCGCAACGGGATAGTGTGGTGCGGAAAGCGGGGTAAGTTTTTGCAAAAGAAAACCGCCGGACTGCTTTCGCAGACCGGCGGTTTTTGAATTCAGCAAGTCCTGCCCTTACTTCTTGGGGCTGACAATCTCGGACAGTTTGAAGATCGGCAGGAACATACAAATCACCATGCCGCCGACGACAACGCCGAGGAACACAATGAGGATCGGTTCGATCAACGACGTGATTCCAGAGAGCGTGGTTTCGATTTCTTCATCTAGGAAGTCCGAGATGCGTTCGAGCATGTTGTCAATTTTACCGGTCTGTTCACCGGCGGTGATCATGCGGATGATCATGTTCGGGAATACGGGGTGCTTGGCGAGCGCCTGAGAAATGCTTTCGCCGCGTTCGATGTCGGACGAGGCGACCTTGATGGCTTTTTCCATCACCACGTTGCCAACGGTCTGAGAGACGATCTGCAACACTTCAAGAATAGGAACACCGCTGCGCACCAGCGACGCCAGAGTGCGTGTGAAGCGCGCAAGGCAGATTTTATGCGCAATGGCACCGAAGATGGGGAGCTTGATGCGAGTCTTATCCCAAAACTCGCGTCCGGGTTTCGTCTTGATATAATAGAGCCAGCCATAAACCGCGCCGCCTGCACCTAGGGTCATCAGGATGAAATATTTTCGGATCAGATCGCTCAGGTTGATGAGGAATTGCGTCGGGGCAGGGAGCTTCGCGCCGAAGCCGGAATAAATTTCGCCGAACACGGGGATGACCTTCACGAGCAGGAATACCGTGATCGCAATGGCCACGAACGTCACGACTGTGGGATACATCATGGCGGACTTCACCTTTTTGCGGAGGCGCGCAGTGTTTTCGAGATAGATCGCCAGACGCGATAGGATTTCCGCCAACAAGCCGCCCTTTTCACCCGCGCCCACCATGGCGCAATAAAGTCGGTTGAATACCTTGGGATGTTTGGACAACGCCTCTGAAAAACTGTCGCCCCCCTCGACGCGTGTGCAGACATCTTTGATGCAGTCGCGCATCGCCTTGTTCTGCGTTTGATCGGCAAGCCCTTGAAGCGATGTCACCATTGCCAACCCCGCATCAATCATTGTTGCAAGCTGGCGCGTGAAGATGACGAGGTCTTGCAGGGGCACGCTGCCTCCGGCGGTGCGGCCCTTCTTGGCGATCTTTTCCTGAATGGAAACAACCAGCAAGTTACGGTTCAGCAGGGCGGCGATGGCGGCCTGCTCTGTGGCGGCGTCCATGGAACTCCGGAGTTCCCGACCGGTCCCGGTTTCACGCGCTACGTAGGCAAATGACGGCATAAATATTTTTCGGTTGTTACCGCGACACTGCTGCAATCCACGAACCTCACGAACCAAGGTTGCAAAACAGAGGCGTCGCCTCGGTTGGAAAAGCAACACCTATTCCAACCCGTGCCCGACTGACTGAGGAACGTGAGTTATGCGACAGGCATTGAGTTGGGAGAAAATCAGGTGGGCGAGTGTGGAATCAAGCTGCCCCAAAGCGGAGCAACCACTGCCCGCTTTTCAGAAATTGAAAAAACTTGTTGTCAAACACCCATGATTTCCATATCAATCCTGCAAATGCACCACGGTGGTGCCAGGGAAAAACTGTTTTTTTCCCACAATGCAATGTACAAAACAGGTACAAAACAAATACAAACACACGTTACGGAGGAACCAAAAAATGAAGTTTAATAAATGGACGTTGGGTCTGGCAGCCGTTGGTGCAGTGAGTCTCACCTCGGTCGCTCAGGCAGAAGAAAAAATGATGCTCGGCTCCCAAGCCGCAGCCGGTCTCACATCCACCACCATCAGTGGTTATGTGGACACATCCGCTCATTGGAACATCAACAAGGACAATGTCAACGCTCCCACAGGTGCAGACAAGCAAGACGGATTCAACCTGAATGTCGTCCAAGTGAGCCTCTCCAA
>CAMCWI010000001.1 GCA_945882065.1 Akkermansia muciniphila | reverse complement strand
CGCGGTTTCCAGGAACGCAACTGTTCCTCCAACGTGTTCATGTCTTTCATGCAATTCTCCTTTCATGCAGGCCCGGAGTTTCTCCAGACCGTAGCGATAACGCCCCGCAGCCGTGTGTGGCGAGACTTCCAGCAATTCACCGATCTCCTCGAACGTGTAGTCGTGCCAGAGCTTGAGCACGATCACTTCGCGCTGCGGCACGGGCAGTTCACCTAGGCAACGCATGGCCGCCCGTTCGTCGGCAGATTCATCCAAGGCACGTTCAAACCAACGGGATGATTCAAACTCGCGCGTCACACGTCGCCACAACGAGCGTTTGTGATTCAACGCGTGATTGCGAAAACTTCGCACGCAGTAATGCTCAGGCCGCTCCGGGGCATCGGGCATTTGCAGCAGACGCAGGAAAGTTTCCTGCACCACGTCCTCGGCTTCCGCATGGGAAAGACCCAGCGCGCGACCGTAAAGACCCAGCTCGGTCGCCTTCGCGTGATACAATCGTTCGCACCACGGCGGTGTCTGTCCGTCATTCACTCACCTCATAGACACCGAGCCGGGCGGATTTGTATATTTTTTTTGGCGGGTGATCAGCTCTCAAACAGAGTGATGGGAGTCTGGCGTGAGTGCCGCGCTCCGTCACCGTGTTGGGCGAGTCTTAATAATTAGCAGTTCAAAAACGGGGTGTTGCGTAAAATCTCCGGGCTGCCAATCATTGCCCATAATTTTTTGAATTTGTTAATCAATCGTTAGTCTGAATAAACTCATCGCATTATGCCGAACCCTTGGACTGGAAAAGGTAATCCTTATACACGTAAAGAAGTGCGCGACCGCTTGATGAGCACCATCAAGAAGGGCGACGCCATCATCGCTGCCGGTGCCGGCACTGGCATCAGCGCCAAATTCATCGAACGCGGTGGTGCTGACCTCATCATCATTTATAATTCCGGGCGCTATCGAATGATGGGGCATGGCTCTACGTGCGGGCTTATGTCTTATGGCGACGCCAACGCCATCGCGATGGAGATTGGCGAATACGAAGTGTTACCCGTGGTCGAGGAAGTGCCTGTGATCTGTGGTGTTCACGCGACAGACCCGCGCCGCCGCATGTGGCACTGGCTCGGCAAGGTGAAGGAGATGGGTTTCAGCGGCGTGAATAATTTTCCCACTCACACCATCGTGGATGGTCACTTTCGCGGTGTGTTGGAAGAGACCGGCATGAGCGTGAAGAAGGAATTTGAGATGGTCGCGCTGGCGCGGAAGATGGATTTGTTCTCGGTAGTCTATGTCGCTACGCCGGAGGAAGCAGTTGAGATGGCAAAGGTCGGTGCAGACGCCATCATCGCGCATGTCGGCACCACGGTCGGAGGCTCGATCGGAGTGAAGAAAGCCGTCGTGACTTGGGACTTCACGATCAAACGTACGCAGGAAATCATTGATGCGGCAAGCCGGGTGCGGAAAGACATTTTCTTCCTCGCTCACGGCGGGCCGATCAATACACCGGCGGATGCGGATCGAGTGTTGAAGAACACCGATGCAGTTGGCTTCGTGGGCGCAAGTTCCTTGGAACGCATGGGTGTGGAGGCGTCGTTGACGAATCTGACTCGTGATTTCAAGAAGTTGAAAGCGCCATCAGCAAAGTCGTTCGGCAAAGCGAAGAAAAAATAAACGCATCCAGCTATGAGCATCGAAAATCGCCGCTTCGTCACCGCCGCCGAGAAGGTGGATTTCCAATCGCCATGGACGATTGAAGAATGGCTTTGCCGCTCCGACATCGTTCCGAATCAGGATTTGATGATGGTCCGCGCGAACATGGAGCCGGGCTTCTCGCATCCGTTCCATTCGCATCCGACGCGCGAAGAGATTATTTATATTTTGTCCGGTCGCGCTGAACAGTGGATCGGCAAAGAGCATCGCATCCTCGGGCCTGGCGAAATGGTGCTGGTTCCCAAGGGGGAAGTGCATGGCACTTTCAATCCGCATCGCGAGCGGCTCGTGTTTCTGGCGATTCTATCGCCCGCCAAAGCCGCCGAGCCTGGGATCGTGGATGTTTCTACTCAGGAGCCGTGGGCTTCACTCCGTCAGAAACTGGATCTGCCTGTCTGCAAACCGTAACTCGAATGAGTTATGGCAGTCAGTGAGGTTTCTTTGCACAATCTAACGAATCGTTTTCCCAATTTCCAAATGAAAAAGACAATCAACTTATTGGTCGTTACGGCACTCTTGGTGGCATCGCTTTCAGCGACTGCGGCTGAACCTCTGCGCGTCTTCATCCGTGGTGGCGTCAAAACTCACGGGCCAAACCAGCACGATCATCCCCGCTTTCTCAAGGAGTGGACGACACTGCTCGGCGATCGCGGAATGCAAGTCACGGGCGATCTCGATTTCCCCGAGCCCGAGCAGCTGGAGAAAACCGACGTGATGATTATCTACGCGGCGGACGGGATGAAGATCGCCGGGACGCAGCGAGCCGATCTGGAAAAATTCCTCAAACGCGGTGGTGGCTTGGTGGTTTTGCACGATGGCGTGGTGAGCGGTGATCAACATGAATGGTGCAAGTCCACCATCGGTGGCGCATGGCGCTGGCCTTCAGCGGACGTGCCCAAAGACAAAGCGACGAAGTGGTTCGAGGGCAACGTCGGCATTTGCTGGGTCGATCAAGATCACCCCATCAGCAAGGGCATCTCAAACTTCGATTGGAAGGACGAAATTTATTACGACATGGATCTCGCGCCGGACATCGGCGTATTGGCCACGAGCTTTCACAACGTTTTCGTCATCGCCCCCCAGGTTTGGACTTATGAGAAAACTATTTCAGGCGGCGCAACACCCTATCGGGCCTTCGTGAGTTTGCCCGGCCACGATTTTGATGTGTTCAACAGTCCTCAATATCGCGCGATCTTGATGCGCGGCATCGCATGGGCCGGCAAGCGCACCAGCGTTGATGAATTCTGCAAGAAGGAAGAACTCGATTCGTTGCTCTATCCGCCCGGCGGACCGCTTCCCGCGAAAGACGCACTCAAAACATTTAATCTCCATCCTGAGTTCAACATCTCTCTCGTCGCCGATGAAAAGCTCGCTGAGAAAATCATGTCCGTCGAATGGGATACGAAAGGCCGCATGTGGGTCGTCGAGACGCCCGAGTATCCTGGCGGGCGCGACATCAACAAGAACGACGGCAAGATCACTCCGTGGCGTTTGCGGAATCCAAACGAGTTCCCTATCGGTGGCAAAGAGAAGCGCGCAAACCGAGATCGCATCTCAATTTTGGAAGATACGAATGGCGACGGCGTGATGGACAAGAAAACCGTCTTTGCAGATGGATTGGAATTGGCGACTTCTGTGGTGTTGTACAAGGATGGCGCCATTGTTACGCAAGCACCGGACATTCTTTGGATTCGCGATACGGACGGAGATGGCAAGGCGGACAAGTTTCAAGTGCTATCAACCGGCTGGGGAACTGGCGACACGCATTCGGTGACGAGCAATCTGCGTTGGGGGCCGGACGGCTGGGTGTACGGCTCAGTCGGATATAGCGCCGGTGATGTTTCATCGGGCGATGGCACGAAGAAATTTGGCCGTATATCAGCCGGCATTTACCGCTTCCGTCCTGACGGATCTGCGTTGGAGCAAATTTCTTCCGGTGCGTGCAACACTTGGGGCTGTGAAATCGCGCCGGACGGCGAGATATTTTTCAGCACAGCCACCTGCGGTCAGCCCATCCTTCACGTCGTTATGCCGGACAAAGTCATCAGCCGCTCCGGCGTGGCTGGAGTCCGCTCGGCGAATCCGATCATGGAAGAGAATAAGGTTTTTCCCGGGCGCAAAGAAGCCCGTCAGCCGTATGTGCAGATTGACTGGGTTGGAGCGTGGACAGCCGCGGCGGGTGCGACGATTTATGACGGCGGCGCGTGGCCGACCAAGTGGCAAGGGCCATCATGGTCGTTCTTCCTCCATGAGCCGACCGTGTGGTTGATGCACCACGAATTCCTCGATCCGAACGGCGTGACGTACAAAGGTCGCCGCGAAGAAGCCCGTAAGGAGACGCACTTCCTGACGAGCACCGATTACTGGTTCAAGCCGATCCACAGCCGCGTCGGCCCGGATGGCGCGTTGTATCTGGTGGACATGTATAACCAGATCGCTGTCCACAACGACACGCGCGGCCCGGCGCATGGCGCGCGCAACGCCGCATCGCGTCCTGATCGTGATCATCACTTCACGCGTGTTTACCGTATCCAGCACAAGGAAGCCCACGCGCTGCCGCCGTTTGATCTGAATTCCAAAAAGGCAGCAAAACTCGTGGCGATGCTCGACCATCCGAACGGTTGGGTGCGCACAACGGCGAATCGTTTGTTGAGTGAAGGGGCAGGGCGTGATTACGCGACCACGTTGGAAAGCGAAGCAGCATCGGCCAAAACCGCTTATGGCCGGATGCAGGCTCTGTGGGTGTTGCACAATTTGAATCTGCTCAAGCCAGAGACATTGGTGGCTGCATCCAGTGACAAGGACGCTGTCGTCCGCAAGAACGCCATGCGGATAGGCGCGGAGCAGGACAACTCCAACGTTGAACCGCCGATGGAATTGGTCCGGGCTTTAGTCAATGACCCAGATCAACGCGTCCGAATGGCGGCATTGATCGCCTGCGAAACGCTTACACCGAATCGTGAATTCGCTGAAGCCATCGTCGCGGCATGGCCATCGCTGAAGAGTCCTTATCTCGAAACTGCCGCGCTCGCCATCACTGCCAAGAAACCTTTGTTGTTCGTCAGCGCGGCGATGGACGCCAAAGATGCCTCCTCGATGGCGGGGATGATTTCACAGTTGTCTCGGCAGGTCGCACAACAGAACAATCCGGATGCGGCTCGTTCGTTAGTGGTGACCATTGCTGGAAAACCCTCTGGCGCGGATTCGCTCAAGGTTTTCGCGATGCAATCGCTCGCTGCGAATCTGAAGCAAGAAATCAAGCCGACCGCAGACGCATCACTCGGCACAGCATTGAAACAATTGCTCGCTTCGGACGCCACCGCCAGCGCAGTGCTGCCATTGATTGTTCGTTGGAATTTCGCCGGCGAAGTCGGCGACGCGATGAAACCCGCCATCGTCAAAGCCGAAGCGCGGTTCGCAGACAAATCCGTTTCCGATGATGAGCGCGCTCAAATCGCGGCGAACCTGCTGGGTGTTGCCAAGCTCGATCCCAGCATCGTACCTGCGGTTTCTGCGGTGGTGGGCAGTGATGCGAGTCCGGCGTTGCAGAAAAAATTGATCGAAGCGCTCGGCGACTCGGGTGATGCCGCCGTGGGGCAGACTCTTCTGGTCGCATTGCCAAAGCTGTCGTTCGATCTGCGCGAGGTTGCTTTTGGACAATTGATCCGTCGCAGTGACTGGTCGGAAGCGCTGGTGAAGGCGCTGGCGGATCGGAAGATTGATCCCGCGATGCTTGGCCTCGCGAATTTGTATCGCCTGCGCACGCACTCTGATGCTGCTGTGGCGGATCACGCGAGCAAAGTGATCGCGGAACTGCGCGGGCCTCAACAGCAGGAGAAAGACAGCCTGATCACGAAGTTAAAACCCGAGGTCAGCAAGGCCGGAAACCTGGGCAACGGTGCAAAGATCTTCACGCAGAACTGCGCCGTCTGTCACAAGTATAAATCCGAGGGCGCGGACTTTGCGCCGAATCTCACGGGCATGGGCGCTCACGGACCCGAAGAGTTGCTTGTTCACATCATTGATCCGAACCGCGTCGTCGAGCCGAACTTTTATACCGTGAGCATCGAGACGAAGGATGATCTCAGCTACGACGGCATTGTTCTGCGAGAGAACAACACCTCGGTCGTGATCCGAAATCAGACCGGCGAGATCGAAGTCCGCAAGGACAACATCCAGTCGCGGCGCAGTAACAGCCGATCATTGATGCCGGATGGATTGGAACAACTCGGTGCGGAAAACCTGCGCGACCTGCTGGCGTATATCTGTGCGGACGATTTGCGTTACCGCATTCTGGATCTCGCGGGCGCGTTCACTGCGAACAGTTCACGCGGCCTCTACCAATCCGCCGAGTCACGGGATGAATCGATACGCTTCAAGAAGTGGGGCACGCTCAAGCATCGTGATGTGCCGTTTGATGCGGTGAATCCGCAGCGCATGGCTGATGGCAAGAATATGATCGTGCTGCGTGGCGGCATTGGTCTGGCACAAAGTTATCCGAAGGAAGTCGAGGTCAAGGTGGGGTTGCCGGTCACCAAACTGCATTTCCTGGGTGGCATTGCGGGTTGGGGGTTCCCGGGCGGAAAAGTGAATGATCCAGTCGCAAAGATCATCGTTCATTTCGCAGGAGGTCCAACCGAAGAGATCGTCCTGCGAAACGGAGTTGAGATCGCTGACTACATAACGCATGTGGACGTGCCCGGTTCGGAAGCGCTCGCTAATCTGGACAAAATCATGAACGGCGGGAAACAAGTCCGCTATTTCGCGAAACCGCTGACCAAGCGCGGCATGGTCGAGAAATTGACGATCTCCAGTTACGGCAACCAGTACGCACCGACGTTCGTCAGCATCACGGCAGAGGTTGGCGAAGGGGGTTCAAGTTCCGCCCCGACTTCCGGCGGAGCGAGTGTCGCGCCCGCACCATCCTTCAAATGGAACGCTGGGATCAAAACATTGATCGTCGGCGGCGGATCGAGTCACGACTTCGAACGGTGGTTCAATGTGGAAGATGTGAAGACGTTGAACGCGGCGGGCGGCATCACTGCCAATTACACCACGCCCACAGGTGATCTTTCTGGTGTCATCGCTGGTGTGGATGTCTTGATCATCAGCAACAACAAGCCGTTCACAAACGCGGCGACAAAGGAAGCGATCTTCAAACATCTGAAGAGTGGCAAGGGAATCGTCGGACTGCATCCGGGACTATGGTATAACTGGAAAGATTGGCCTGAGTATAACCGCGACCTCATTGGTGGCGGTTCACGGAGTCACGATAAGTATGGCGAGTTCGAAGTGAAAGTGATCGAGCCGAAACATCCGATCCTTCGTGGCGTGCCGGCAAAGTTCACGCTCAAGGACGAGCTTTATTATTTTGAACCCGATACACAGGGCGCACCCGTGAAAGTTCTCGCCACTGCTTACTCGCAGGCGAAAAACAAGGACTTCCCGCAAGTCTTCACCGTCGAGCAATCAAAGGGCAGGGTGGTGGGAATCACGCTTGGTCACGATGCTGCGGCGCACGAACACGCGGCTTACATCAGACTCTTGCGAAACTCCGTCTTCTGGGCTGCGGGTAAAGAAGTGAAATAATTCCCAGCAAACTCTGACGCTTATGCCAACGATCGCGATTCTCGGAACGATGGACACGAAAGGCGTGGAGCATGGTTTTGTGGCTGATCTCATTCGCCAGCGAGGTCACAAGGTTCTCATCATTGATGTCGGCACGTTGGAAGATCCAAAACTTAAACCCGACATCACGCGGAGCGAAGTTGCCCAAGCGGCGGGCGTTGACCTCGCTACTTTGATTGCAAAGCGGGATCGCGGTGAGTCGGTGACCGCGATGTCGCAAGGCGCGCCGATCATTCTCGCAAAGCTGGCGGAGGAAAAAAAGATTGATGGCGTGATCTCGCTAGGCGGCGGCGGTGGCACTGCCATTGCCACGGCAGCGATGCGCGCGTTGCCAATCGGGTTTCCCAAATTGATGGTTTCCACGTTGGCGAGCGGGAACGTTGCGCCCTACGTCGGCGTGAAGGACATAGTGATGTTCCCAAGCATCGTGGACGTGGCGGGACTCAACCGGATTTCGCGTCAGTTACTCACTCCTGCTGCGGGTGCCATCTGCGGCATGGTGGAGATGCCCGTGACTGCTGCGACCGACAAACCCATCATCGTGGCCAGCCAGTTTGGGAACACCACGATGTGCATCGAACACGCACGGAAAATCCTCGAAGCCGCCGGATACGAAGTCATCGTGTTCGCTGCTACCGGAACTGGCGGACGCACGATGGAATCTCTCATCGAGACTGGCCTCGTAGCCGGTGTGCTCGATGTGACGACGACGGAGTGGGCGGACGAATTGGTCGGTGGCGTGTTGAACGCTGGCCCGACGCGACTCGAAGCTGCCGCACGGTGCGGAGTGCCAGCAGTGGTTTCCACCGGTTGTCTCGACATGGTGAATTTCGGTTCACCTGAAACCGTGCCCACGAAATTTGCTGGGAGAAATTTTTATCAGCACAACCCGCAAGTGACGTTGATGCGCACGACGCCCGAGGAGTGCAAACAACTTGGAACAATCTTGGCCGAAAAACTCAACCTCTCCACCGGCCCAGTGACGGTGCTGCTGCCATTGCGCGGCGGCAGCATGATCGGCGCGCCGGGTGGGGCGTTTCATGATTCAGCCGCAGACGTCGCGCTTTGCGCCGCGCTGAAAGCTGGATTGCGCACAGACATCGAAGTGA
Organism: Akkermansia muciniphila; assembly: GCA_945882065.1. Taxonomy (GTDB): domain Bacteria; phylum Verrucomicrobiota; class Verrucomicrobiia; order Limisphaerales; family JADLHS01; genus JADLHS01. The sequence goes on along the minus strand of CAMCWI010000001.1, from coordinate 48,415 downwards.
AGGAGATGGACTGCGCGATCAATGATCCAGTCTTTGCTGAAGCGTGTGCCCATGCGCTGTTGAAGAATCTTGGCGCGCGTTGATTTGATCACTGAATGAAAACAATCTCCAAAACCCCCGCGCCGTTCCGCCAGTCACTGATCAGCGCGAGTGGAAATTAGCGCGTGGATGCGCTCGAAATTTCCGGTGAAAAGATTACGCCCAAGAGTCCGCATTGGTCCGTGAGCAAACTCACGTTGCACGGCGGCAGGCAGGAGGGCGTTGCCGTTGTTGTCGTCAAAAACGGTAGGCTTACGTTCACCATTGTGCCGACGCGCGGCATGAGTGTGTTGGAGGCGATGCTCGGTGATATGCGAATGGTGGCTGACGCTAGTTCACCACCAAGAGATTGACCTAGGTCAATGTGCGGCTAAATGCCTAGACTAGGATTGCTGAAAGACAATGCGACGCTCCGGAATCATAGTAATCCAAAGATTGGCGATTGTTACAACGATGACTCTTGCGCTACTGGCCACGAACAAGGTCTGCGCGCAAGGAGTCGAGTCGTATGAACAACCGCCGGTCAGTTACTCAGCAACAAAGCCGAGTGATGCTGTGGTGCGCTTGCAATCCCGAGTGGCTTCGGGGGAGATTAAGTGGACAGGTGGCGGAAGAAGAATCGTGCAGCGTCTGTTGCAGGAGTTGGAGATACCTGTCGAGAGCCAGATGCTGGTCTTTTCCAAGACGAGCTTTCAGCGTCAAAGCATCAGCCCCAACCATCCCCGTGCGATCTATTTTTCCGACACGGCTTATGTGGGCTGGGTGCCGGGTAGTTTGATAGAGGTGACCACGATTGATCCTCTGCTTGGCCCGGTTTTTTATAGCTTTGATCCGAATTCCGCAGAGCCGCAATTTATCCGCGACAACAATTGCATGACTTGTCACGGCGGGCTGTTTGTTCGTGGAGTTCCGGGTGTCTTTGTGCGTTCAGTTTTCACTGACGAAACTGGAGAGCCGTTGTTTCGGTTCGGTTCAGAAGTGGTGGACTACCGTACGCCGTTCACGAATCGTTGGGCGGGTTGGTATGTGACGGGCAAGCACGGCAAGGCATTGCATCGAGGAAATGTGTTTGCTCAGGATAAAAGTGGTGAACTGGTCGTGAACTTAAAGCGTGGCGCGAACATCACAGACTTATCGGATTTCTTTCAGACCAAGGCTTATCTCACATCAGGCAGTGACATCATCGCGCTGCTGGTTTTCGAGCATCAAACGACCATGCAGAATGCGCTCACGCGAGCCTCGATGGATTGTCGCCGGATGCTCGCCTATCAGAAGAATCTGCAATTTGAGTTGAAAGAACCGGTGACGGAGGAGTTGACTTACGAGAGCGTCAAACATGTATTCGACGCCGCCGCGCAGGAAGTTTTGGACGCTCTACTTTTCAAGGATGAAGCTCAACTGCCTGACGGGCTTGTTGGAGACGAGTCGTTTCAAAATGTTTTTTGCAAGGATGCACCCCGCTCAAGCGATGCGGGTTCGCTGAAAGATTTTCATCTGGCGGGTCGGCTGTTCAAAAACCGGTGCAGTTACATGATCTACTCGGAGTGTTTTCTATCTCTACCAGTCCAATTGAAGCAGCGATTGTATTCGCGGTTGGTTCATGCTCTGAATCCGGCCAATCCTGACACGCGCTATGCGCACCTTACCGTTGAAGAACGCTCCCGTATCACAACAATTCTTAAACGGACACATCCGGAGTTTCGCAATGCTCTTGGTCAATAGTAACAGATATAGCTGGGCGCAGAAATTTTCAGCGACTGAGCATGATGGAATCTTTGGCGACAACTGTGCGCGGTTTTATTTAGTAGATGGCAAACGAGGTTGTTGATCTCGGAGCGACTTCAAACAATCCCGCGCTTCACCGGGGTTTTTGCACGGCGTAGAGATGCGTCATGGTGGCGACGTAGAGCACGCCATTTGCCGCCGTGGTTGTGGCGCTGATGGGCGTGGTCAACTTCCAGTGCCGCTTGAACTTTCTTTTCCTTGCTCGCAGCGAAGACATAAAAGTTTCCGCTGCGCGTGCCGAGATAAACCTTGCCGTCGGCCACGTAGGGAGAGGCCCACGCCTCACCTTGAATCTCATGTGTCCAATATGGTTTGCCGGTCTTTGCATCCACGCAATGAAACTTCCGCCCGCAGTCTGCAATGAAAACCAACTCATCCGCTACCGCCGCCGTTGACATGACGTGCTTCTCGACTGGATACGACCAGGCAAGTCCGCTGGTTGTGATGTCGACGGTCTTGGTGGCGTCAATGCACTTGAGCCACGCCTCGTTCTTGCCCCACCAGAGGTCGCCGCCGCCAGCGACGAAGAGTTGGTTGTGTTTGAAAACTGGCATCCCGTGAATGTTACTAGGGCCTTCACGGCGATTGGTGCTGAACTTGTGGATGTCGGTCTTTGGTGCGTTGGGATCGAAGTCGAACTGGAACACTTTTTTTCAAATGACGAACCTCCCCTTGTGGCGGAGATTTTCGCAAGGGTTCAAAGGCATACACCATTCCATTCCCGCCGCAGAAGAAAACAAGTTCGCGTCCGTCCACCTTTCCGAGCGATGGCTATGCCTAGGTGTTGTGGAAAACATTTGTGGCAATGTGCTCGTCATCACGGCCAAGAAGCTGCCCAGTGTGCTTGTCAATCACCACGAGGCTCGGTGCGTCAGGCGCGCGGATGCGTTTGTGCGTTTTATCCACACCGTTGGCGGTGCTTAGATAAAGATGATTGCCATGTTGTAGGAGGATGGAGCTGTGCGCGGCGTCGTGCAGCCAGATTCCCGCGTCCGCGACCAGATCAAATTTCCAGATGATGTCCGCGTCGAGCGGGCCGGGTTGAAGTAGTTTCCCATCAACCGGCGGTCTCGACATTTCGGGACGCATCTCTGCGCCGATTTGTTGGCGCGGCGCGTTTGTTGTTGAGGGAGATGTCATGTAGCCGGCTTCATCACGGAACGGGCCATCGTTGCCGTTCGCCATGCCTTTGACATCAAGGCAGACCACAGCCCCGCGATTGTCCACGAGATAAACGCGGTTGCCTTCAACTGTCGCAGTGGAGGACATGCCCATGTGCGGCCAATCCATGTAGTTGTCTTCATCGCGCTTGGGCACGACGAGTTGCCAGAGTAACGCGCCTGTCTTTTCGTCGAGGCACATGAGTACGCCGCGATCACCCGCATGTTTCGGATCGTGCGGCTCGCCGTTGTTCGTGCCGATATAAACCCGGCCACCGGCGATGACCGGCGTTGAATGTGTTTGTGTTCCGAGCGGCGTGGCCCCCCCCGCAACAAGCCCATGACGGCCTGCGGCCAGACATCGTCGAGCAACGACGCGTCAAGAAACTTGCCCAGCACCGCCGACGTCAGGAAGAAAACCAACAGCAGAAAACCGGCACACGAATAAAAAATAAAAAACAACAATGCCCGCCGACCTTGTAGCGTAATTAAACCGCGCTTGAGGTCATTGATTCAAAAACGCGCCGGTCCACTTGATGTTCTGCCCGGTTTTGGGATCAAATGAATCTGGCAATCCTCGCTCCTTGGAAACCATGTTGCGCGTCCAAGCCTCGCCCCATTGAGGTTGATCCGTTGCGAAAGCGGCGCGAACAATCAAAACGAATACGAGGCAGAATGACAATGAAAGCTGTTTTAGTTTGTGCTGCATGATTGAATTCATCACAGGGAATCCATTTTCCCCCGCTTCAACAAGTCTTGTTTGACAGGTTGCGGTGCGGTTAGTGAACTGAGCAGTGTTTTAGGGTGATGAAGGTCTCAAAGGATTTGATACACCGTCTGTCGTGTGGAGTGTTCACCAAAGCCAGTAGAAAAAGTTTCCAATTTGTGCAGCTAGATGTTCCGCCCTAAAAACGATCTCATCGCGATTGAAATGCACTGTGTCGCTTTAGAATTTAGCGAGAAGTAAGAGATATGTGCGTGTCTCTGAAAACGCTCAGGTGAATTCCTGAATAACCGCGAGCAAAGAAACATCTGAATACGGCGGTCTCCCTAGGCTTTGTTTGTGAGGGTGGACTTGGAGCGTGAATTCGATTAACAAGAGCCGTAACAAAACTATGAAAACATCCGCCAACGTCGTTTCAGGCAAACTTCTCTGGGTCATTGCGCTCACAGCCGCACTGACTTTGCTGAACAGTTCACTCATGTCGCAAGAGGTTGAACCTGGCTTCAAATCTCTTTTCAACGGCAAGGATCTCGGCGGTTGGGCCGGGCGCACGAATCATTGGTCGGTGGAGCAAGGTGCAATCACAGGCACAACTTCCATAAACAATCCGGCGAAGGGAAATAATTTTCTAATCGCACAGGATAAGGACACCAATCTTATGGTGGAAAATTTCGAGTTACGTCTGTCGTATCGCTTCCAGAGTGATTGGGGAAATTCTGGCATCCAGTATCGTAGCAATGACAAGGGGCATTCCGTGGTGCATGGCTATCAAGCGGACATGGAGGTTGGTAAGAAATACTCCGGCATTCTCTACGAGGAAGGCGGACGCGGTATTCTTGCCGAGCGCGGCCAGAAGGTTGTGATTCGTGACGATGCGGAGAAACCCGGGAAGCACAAGATCGAAGTGACGGGATCAGTCGGCGTGTCGAGTGAGATCCAGTCGGTGATCAAGGATGGCGACTGGAACGATTACGTGGTCATCGCTCAGGGGGATCATCTCCAACATTTTATCAATGGCAAGTTGACGGTGGATGTGACGGATGAACAGGAGGCAAAGTCTGCGCGCGGTGGCATTCTGGCGTTGCAGGTCCATGCGGGCCCGCCGATGAGGATTCAGTTCAAGAACATCCGAATCAAAACGCTGAAGTGATGGTGTCATGACGAATTTCACTTTTCTAATTTACAGGTTGTGCTGTGCGGGCGCGGTTCTGGTGGCGGCGAACTGTTTTGCGGTGGACTCGTCGTCAAAGTCAGTGGGTTCAGCGGATAAAGTTGATTTCACACGCGACGTTCGCCCAATTCTTTCGAAGCACTGCTTTACTTGTCATGGCCCGGATGAAGCGGCGCGCAAGGCGAAGTTACGATTGGATGTTCGCGACGAAGCTGTCAAACCCGCCAAGTCCGATGAGATTCCGATCATTCCTGGTAAGCCGGACAAGAGCGAAATGGTGACCCGCATTCTCACCGAAGACGAAGAGAATATGATGCCGCCACCGGCAACGAAGAAGCCTCTCACGTCTGAGCAAAAGGATATTCTTAAGCGCTGGATCGCTGAAGGCGCAGAATACAAGGAGCACTGGTCTTTTGTTCCGCCGAAGCAGGTGAAGTTGCCGAAGGTTTTAGATAGGGTTTGGCCGCGAAATGCGATTGATCACTTCGTTCTGGCGCGATTGGAAAAGGAAGGCTTCAAGCCCTCGCCAGTCGCCGACAAATACACTTTGGTGCGTCGCGTCTATCTTGACCTCACAGGATTGCCTCCCACACCAGAGCAGGCTGATGAGTTTGTGAATGATGCTTCGTTTGGCGCATACGAAAAGCTGGTGGACAAGCTGCTCGCATCGCCGCATTACGGCGAGCGCTGGGCGCGACGCTGGTTGGATCTGGCGCGGTATGCGGACACAAACGGCTACGAGAAGGATCGACCACGTTCCATCTGGCATTGGCGTGATTGGGTGATCAATTCGCTCAATGCGGACATGCCATTCGATGAATTCACTTTGGAACAACTCGCCGGCGACATGTTGCCCAACGCGACGCAGGATCAAATCGTTGCCACGGGGTTTCATCGCAATACGATGATCAATGAAGAAGGCGGCATTGATACGCTTGAATACCGTTTTCTTTCCATGGTGGACCGAGTCCACGTGACATCAACGGCGTGGCTCGGCCTGACGATGGCTTGCGCCCAATGTCACACGCACAAGTACGATCCCATCCAGCACTCGGAGTATTACCGCTTCTTGGCTTTTCTCAACAACGCGGTTGAGCCGACGATCCCGGTCGTGGCGACTGACATCGCCGAGAAGCGTAAGAAAAATCAGCAGCAAGTCGCCGCGTTGGAGGCTGTGTTACCGGACAAGTATCCGCTCGAAGTGAAAATCGCGTGGCAGACGCCTGGCGTGGCGTTGTTCACCTCGCAAGAGGGAGCAGAAGGCGAATTCTTGAATGATGGATCGTTTCGAGTCGCCGGCAAGAAGCCGGACAAGGATGTTTACACGATCAAACTTGAAGCCGGGACTCAACGCATCACGCATGTTCAGTTGGAAGCGATGCCTGATGAAAAGATAAGCAATGGTGGGCCAGGGTATGGTGCAGGCGGGAATTTTGTCCTGAGCGAATTTGAAATGGAATGGCAAGAGCAGGGAGAATCGGGGAGGCCGCACAAGATCAAGTTCGAGAGCGTCAAAGCGGATCATTCACAGGATGGATTGCCAGCGGAGAACACGATTGATGGCAAGCACGATACCGGTTGGGGTATTGCCGCCAAGGAGGGGAAAAACCAAAGGCATCGTCACGCTATATTTATATTGGCTGAACCGCTCGAACTAAAAAAACCTGCCGGCATTACTATACGACTCGTTCAAAATTATGGCGGGAATCAGCTTTTAGGACGCTTCCGCATCAGCCTTGGAAATGAACTTCCAGAAAGCTTCGTGTCGGAAGAACGTCGTCGGGAGCTGCGCGATCAAGGGTTTCAGAAGTGGATTAAAACTCAGTTGCCAAATGTCGCCACGTGGACTCAACTCCGCCCGGTGGCCGTTACCAGCAGCGCGCCCATTCTAACCATCCAGGAAGACAACTCCGTTTTTGCGACCGGCGATTTCACAAAGAGCGATAACTACACTTTGGTGTTTCGCAATCTACCTGTCGGGTTGAAAGCGATCCGCTTGGAGATGTTGCCGGATGAACGATTGCCGAAGAGCGGTCCGGGTTCGGTAGATCATGAAGGGCCAGAGGGAGATTTCTGGCTTTCCAGTTTGAAGGTCAAGTCTGACGGAATGGATGTAGTTTTGACAAATGCATCGGAAAGCTATGCGAGCGAGAAAAACAACGCTGCAAAAGCGATTGACGATGATTTGCAAAGCGGATGGTCCGTCAATGGAGGTCAAGGCAAGACGCATAACGCTGTGTTCCAATTCTCTCAAGACGTTACCAGCACGAGTGAATTGAGGTTGGAGATGGTGTGCGAGAAATATTATGCCTCCGGGCTTGGGCGGTTTCGGGTTTGGGTGACGGCAGAGGATAACGCCAAAGCGTCGGGGCTTGATAACGACGCTGTCGCGAGCCTTGTGAAGCTTCAGCGTGAAGAGAAATTGGATTCGTTGATTGCGAAGACCAACGCATCACCGGAGCGCGAGTTGTTGTTCAAACAATTTGAACGACTATCGCCAGATTATGCGCGGTCGCGCCGCGAGATCGAAAAGCTGCGCAAAGAAGCACCGGAATTTTCCACGACATTGGTGATGCGAGAACGACCTGCTGGAAATGAACGACCCACATTCCGGCATCATCGGGGTGAGTTCTTGCAACCGAAAGAAGAAGTGACCGCGGGTGTTCCGGCCTTCCTGCCGCAACTGCCGAAGAAGTCACCGAAGGATCGAATAGCCCTCGCGAAGTGGCTGGTATCCGCGAAGAATCCACTAACCAGTCGCGTGGTCATGAACCGGCATTGGGAAGCCTTCTTCGGGCGCGGCTTGGTGCGCACGACGGAAGATTTTGGTTTTCAAGGCGAGTCTCCGTCGCATCCGGAATTACTCGACTGGCTCGCGGTAGAATTTTCAAAGCAAGGTTGGTCGCAGAAAAAGATGCACAAGCTGATCGTGATGAGCGCGACGTATCAGCAAGCGAGCGATGTGACGCCGGAACTTCGCGAGCGCGACCCGTCGAATGTGTTGCTCACGCGCGGGCCGAGATTGCGTATGGATGCCGAGATGGTGCGAGATGCTACGTTGGTGGCCAGCGGATTGTTCTCCGATAAAATTGGTGGGCCGAGCGTTTACCCGCCACAACCGGCTGGAGTTACTTCCGAGGGCACGTATGGCGCTTTGGATTGGAAAACCAGCGACGGCCCTGATCGCTATCGGCGCGGGCTTTATACTTTCGCCAAACGCACCGCTCCCTACGCGATGACGGCGACCTTCGACGGTCCGAGCGGTGAAGCGTGCCTTGCGCGACGCGAGCGATCCAACACGCCGCTGCAAGCGCTTACATTGCTCAACGACCCTGCATTTCTTGAGTTCGCACGGGCACTTGGGAAAATGGCAGCGAATACAGACGGAGACGATTCAAAGCGTGTGGACTTGCTTGTGCGACGTTGTCTCACGCGACCTGTCTCTGAGGATGAAAAAACAAAGCTCGCCCAATTTTACCAGACGCAACTCGCAAGATTCAGCAATGGCGAATTGAAGGTCGCGGAAATCCTCGATGTCAAAGAAGGTGATCGGCTCAACGAGCAAGCTGCATGGGCGACCGTCGCGCGAGTGTTGTTGAACCTGGATGAAGCGATCACGAAGAGCTGAGAGACTATTATGAATTGCCACGATCATCTTTACGCATGCAGCAATCCGCAGGTGAATTCGCGCCGGTGGTTTCTGAAAGAATGCGGCCTCGGTCTTGGCAAAGTAGCTCTTGCTTCGCTGCTCACCGATTCGTTCGTAACAAAAGCAATCGCGGCGGCACCTGCGGCGGGTGATGCTTTCAACCCCCGCGCGCCGCATTTTCCCGGCAAGGCCAAGCACGTCATTCATCTGTTCATGTCTGGTGCGCCGAGCCAGCTTGACCTGTTCGACAACAAACCCGAACTCGCCAAACTTGCGGGCAAACCCCTGCCGCCATCAGTGATCGCCGGTCAACGGTATGCGTTCATCCGGCCTGATGCAGCGGTGCTGGGGCCGCAATACAAATTTGGCAAACATGGAAAGTCTGGTGCGGAAATTTCCGAGGCGTTGCCGCATCTCGCCGAAGTGGTGGATGACATCTGCCTGATCAAGTCCATGAAGACGGATCAGTTCAACCATGCGCCGGGCCAGATTTTTCTGAACACGGGATTTGCGCAACCCGGTCGCCCCAGCCTTGGCTCATGGGTGATTTACGGCTTGGGTAGTGAAAGTCAGGACTTGCCAGCGTATGTGGTGATGTCCACGGGGTCTGGCATCAGCGGCGGTTCGGCGAACTGGTCCAGCGGATTCATGCCTTCGCTGTATGCGGGCGTGCGATTTCGGAATCAAGGCGACCCCATTCTGAACCTCAGCAGTCCGAAAGGGGTTGACCCAAAACTTCAACGCGCGTCGCTGGACTTGATCGAAGAAATGAATCACGCGCGGCTGGGCATCGTGGGCGATCCGGAGATCGAATCGCGCATCGCGTCCTACGAAATGGCGTATCGCCTCCAGACCTCCGCGCCGGACTTGATGGACTTGAAGAAGGAGAGCAAGGAGACGCTGGAGATGTACGGTTGCGATCCTGACAAGCCGAGTTTCGCCCGGGCCTGTCTGCTGGCGCGGCGGATGATCGAGCGCGGCGTGCGCTTCATCAATATCTATCACGAGGGTTGGGACGCGCACTCAGACGTGATTGGAAACTTGAAGGACAATTGTGGCAAGACTGACAAAGCATCGGCCGCATTGATCAAAGACCTCAAGCAACGAGGCTTGCTCGATGAAACGCTCGTAATCTGGGGCGGGGAGTTTGGTCGCACGCCGATGGTGGAAAGCAACGCCGCGCTCGGGCGCAGTCTTGGGCGGGATCATCATCCTTCGGCATTCACCGTCTGGCTGGCTGGCGGCGGAATCAAAGCTGGTCTGACACACGGTGCGACCGATGAGATGGGATTCCACGTCGTCCAAGACGAAGTGCATGTGCATGATTTGCAGGCGACGATTCTGCATTGCCTTGGCTTCGATCACGAAAGGCTGACTTACACTTATCAAGGGCGGCAATTCAGGCTCACGGATGTCCACGGACATGTGGTGGAAAAAATTCTCGGGTAGCTGAAATAAAAACGCTGCGAGAGTGGAGTTCTCCCGCAGCATCCCGTTAACACCATTATTCCGGATCAGGGCAGCCTGTAATATTTCCGGTAGTCGCGCGAGAGCAGCTTGCTGGCTTCTGAATCTCCGATGATCACTTCTTTCTGAGCATCCCACTTGATTTTGCGACCGGTCATCATCGCAATGAGGCCGAGGTGGCCAGGTATGGCTGAGTGATGCGCCGCTTCAACAGGGGCGATGGTGGGTTTGCGTGACTTGATACAATCGATGAAGTTGCGTTGATGTGGATTGCCGCCTTCTGTGCGGTGGAGTTTCACTTTGCGCAAGTTTTCGGGAAGGCTACGAGAGTCGGACCAATCCGGATTTGACGATTCAAAGGCATTTCCGCGATTTACCCAGACCCAGCCTTTGTCGCCAATCCATTTCGTGCCACCCTTGATGTCGGAGTGGCCGCCTGCGATCACCATTTCGATGTCACCGGGATATTTCGCGTTGATGCGATATTTAGTGCAGGTGTTCCACATTGCGTCGGCTGGCGGGAATTCACCCTGGCCTTCGATTTCGAGAGGGCCGTTGTTGTCGAAGTCCAAGCCCCAATGCGCGATGTCGCAATGATGACCGATCCAGTCGAGCAACTGGCCGCCGCCGATATTGTAATTCCAGCGCCAGTTCTTGTGAACGCGGCCTTCGATATAGGGCTCCATCTTGGACGGTCCAATCCACTTTTCGTAATCAAGTTCAGCAGGCGGAGCGGTTATAGCCGTCTTGTCTTTGGTTCCAGCAAAGTCTGCGTGTCCCGACGGAAGCCCGACTTCCACACGTTGAATTTTTCCGATCAACCCGTTGCGGACGATTTCTGCGCCGTAATGAAAATTCTTTTCAGAGCGTTGCCAAGAGCCTGTTTGCCAGATGCGGTTGTTGTCTTGAACGGCTTTTACGATGGCCTGTTGTTCTGCGATGGTGCGAGCCAAAGGTTTTTCGCCGTAAATGTCCTTCTTGTTCCTCGCAGCTTCGATGGAGATCAGTGCGTGCCAGTTATCAGGGACAGCGAGAATGACGGCATCAATGTCCGTTCGCGCCATCATTTGTTTGTAGTCTGAGTAGGCAGCGCAGTCCTGGTTGTTATATTGCTTGTTGATGGTTTCGACGGCCTTCTTCAGGTGGTTTTTGTCGATGTCGCAGGCAGCAACGACTTGGCAATCGCTGTGCGCCATGCACGCCTTTGTGTCGCCCGGCCCTTGCATGCCCCAGCCGACAACGCCCATGACGATGCGATTGGAAGGGGCAGTTTTGCCATCGCGCCCGAGTGCGCTGGACGGGAAGAAGTTCGGCGCTGCTGCGGCAAGCCCAGTGATGGCGAGGAAGTGGCGACGGGATAGTTTGGTTGGTTGCTCAGAATGTTTCATGGTTTGACTTGTAACGAAGTGTAAGGGTTTGGGCAATCGTGAATATACCTCAATCGAGGTATGGCGGAGCGTGGGGGCATTACGGCAGTATTCCGGTATCAAAGCCGTGGTCACAATTATGCGCAGTCCATTTTGTTCGCGTTCAATTTGGCGTGCGGGTTTTGGATTCTGTTGGGTGTTTCGATGACTTGTAATAAAACAATTTTTAGCAAACGTAATCGATTAAGTGCTTTCACACTGATTGAGCTATTAGTCGTGATTGCCATTATCGCCATTCTAGCGGCGATGTTGCTGCCGGCGTTGAGCAAAGCTAAGGAGAAGGCTAAGCGGACGGCATCTATGAACAATCTGCGTCAAATGGGGGTTGCTACGGTGATGTATGTCGGAGATCACCAGAAGTATCCCGGGTGTCTTTTCACGCCGGGAGGGCTAGGACTTGGAACGTTCAAGTACGTATGGCCTCCGCGGCTATTAACTTATATGGGAAACAATCGCAAAGCGTTTTGGTGTCCAGCAGCAAACCAAAATAGTGCTTGGGATACCAACTTGAACAATACTTTGGGATACGGATCTCGAGCGAGTTACGATGCTTTTTGGATTCAACATACTTCGCGGTTTTCATATGGCTTCAACGATTGGGGGCCTTTCGGGGCTGGGGGCAGGTATGGTTTGGGCGGGGATATTGATGTCTTCCCGGAGATCAAGGACTCGGAGGTCAAGAAGCCGTCGGACATGATCATGGTTGCCGATAGCAAACCAGATGGATCGTTTGATGGAAACATTGATCCGACTACACCTTCGGAATGGCCATCCAACCGGCACGGAGGTCGCACCTGCATCATGTTTGCCGATGGGCATGCTGAGACGCCCAAGAGGAAGGATGTCATCAACCCAACTAGCCAACTGTGGGTGCGCCGGTGGAACAACGACAATGAGCCTCGCAACCTAAACGGATGGACAGTCAACGCGGCGCAAGAAGCAATAATTGACCCGTGATTGAATTTACTTCAAAGGTTTGACGTCTTGCCTGCTCGAATTTTAAAATGGAGAAATCTATTCTCAAATCCTCAATTAAAAACATGCGAAATCTAAACATTCCAAATCAAAGCTCTCTTTTACCCAAGCTGCCGTTGGTGACCCTGACTGTTTTGCTATCAATTTTCATCGCCGCTTCTTCAATTGCCCAGCAAGCATCGGTTGATCGCTGGTGGCCGGATGCGATTGAGGACGCCATCAAAAAAGGTGGGACGAACCAATCAGAATTAGTCGCAGCTCTCAGAGAAACGCCCGCCGGACAGCGTGCGGGCATGAAGTTCCTCGTCGAAAACATGCCTCAGCCGGATCTTGAAACGCTCTCAGCCAGTTTCCTTCGAGAGAATGTTTCCCTTACCTACGCGGCGGCAGAGGTTTTTCCCTGGGGTAAAAAAATTCCAGAAGATATTTTCATAAACGACGTTTTGCCCTATGCGAGCGTGAACGAGCAACGCGATAATTGGCGTAAACGACTTCATGATCTCTGCGCACCGCTCGTCAAGGATTGCAAGACGAGCGCCGAAGCCGCGCAGGTCATCAACCAGAAACTGTTCAAACAACTCGGCGTGAAGTATTCCAAGAAACGACGCGTGCCGGATCAGGGGCCATTTGAAACGATGGACACCAAGGTCGCGACCTGCACCGGCTTGTCCATCCTGCTCGTGGACGCGTGTCGCTCTGTGGGTATTCCCGCGCGTGTCGTCGGCACGCCGCTTTGGATAAACAAGAGCGGGAATCATACGTGGGTTGAGATTTGGGACGGCGACTGGTTTTTTGCGGGCGCGGCGGAGGCCGACGCGAAGGGGTTGAATCGCGGTTGGTTTGTCGGCAACGCATCGCAGGCGGTGAAGGACGCGCCGGAGCATGCCATCTACGCGAGCAGTTTCAAAAAGACGGGTCTTAGTTTCCCGATGATCTGGGCGCGCGGGGTTGATTACGTCAGCGCGGTGAACGTGACGGATCGCTACGCGGGCAGGACGAAACCTGTGGATAAGGCCAAGTTCAAGTTGAACGTCGAAGTTTTTGATCGTCCCGTCGGAGATCGCGTTGTTGCGAAAGTCACGGTGACCGATCCTGCGAATCCGGCTTTCAAAATGGAGGGCCAGAGCAAAGACTCGACTGCAGACATTAATTTTCATCTTTCGTTCGAACTGTCTACTGGCCGGACATACGTCATCGAATCAGAGGTGGACGGCAAAAAACATCGACAATATTACACGACAGGTGCCGAGGGAGAAGACCTGTTGAAGATGTTCATGACGGGTGTGCCAGATACAAGGCCGATATCGCAGGTGTGTTACGCCCCGCCAGAGGTCGCGAAAGCGCTCGCACCCAAAGACGAATCGAAACTCCAAGCTGTCTTCGTTGAATTCTTCAATTCCAGCGCTGACAAACAGGTTGCGTGGAAGTTTTCTTCATCGCAGGAAAAGCTGCTTCGCGATAACGAACCAGCCGTCCGTCAGATTGCATGGGAAGTCTTTCAAGCTTCTACAAACCACGTAGGTATGCGTCGGAGTTTTGGCGAGAATAAAGTGCGGTTTGAAGATCACGTGAGTCCTTACACGGTCAAGACCGTTGGTTCTCGTCCGACAAAAGGCTGGGCGTTGTTCATAGCGATGCATGGCGGCGGTGGCACAACACAAGAATTCAATGACAGCCAGTGGAAGCGTATGCAGACCTATTACCGCGATCATCCAGAAAAGGGTGGTTACATCTATGTCGCGCTGCGTGCGCCGGACAACACTTGGAACGGATTCTACACAGGCTATGCCTATCCGTTGATGGCGAATCTCGTAAAACAGTTTCTGCTTTTCGGCGACGTTGATCCGAACAAGGTTTTCATCATGGGCTATTCGCACGGCGGCTATGGGGCTTACGCGATGGGGCCGAAGATGGCGGATCGCTTTGCGGGGATTCATGCCAGTGCGGCAGGGTTAACTGATGGCGCAGTCCCAGACACGCTCCGCAATACTGTTTTTAATACGATGGTCGGGGAGAAGGATACGCCGCATGGTAGAGACAAACGCATCAAAGACCTCGATGCTGAAATCAAGCGGTTGCGCGGAGATCGCAATGACATATACCCTGTTACCGTTCGGATCATCGCAGACCATCCACACTCTGGATTGCCGGACCGCGACGGTATTGCTGAATTGTATCCAGCAGTGCGTAACCCTGTCCCCCGCGAATTGACTTGGGTGATGACGGATACGGTGAACAAAGATTTCTTCTGGCTCCGCGCACCTCAACCCTTGCGTGGCGAAAAGTTCAATGTGGAATGTCGCGGAAATGATCTGACGGTCACTGCTCTACCGAACGTTTCTTCTGCGTCCATTTTCCTCGATGCGCGGTTGATCGATTTCAATAAGCCGGTGAAACTCACGGTGAATGGGAAAACCTCCAGCAAGAAATTGAAGCCGAGCCTGCGGATGCTGTGCGAGACGCTCCAGCGCCGGGGAGATCCTGGTCTTGCATTTACAGCGGAGCTTTCACTGCCTGTCAGCCCCAAGAAAAACACCAGCAATAATTGAATTCGTGAAGACCTCCACCGTTACTCGTCAAACCATGCCTCCCTCCATGATACAAAAAATTCTTACACTATGTCTGTTGTTCGTTTCCGCAGTCTCCATCGCCACCGCGCAAACTAACAAGGTGACCGCGCCCAAGAAGGAAGACCCGCAGCCGACGGTGATTGATCCTGGTGCGCCGGGCAAAGCACCATCGGATGCGATCGTCCTGTTTGACGGCAAAGACCTCTCCATGTTCCGCGGCGAGCGCAAACCCGAGCCGGGTTGGAAGATTGACAACGGCGTGATGGAAAGCACGCCACCCGGCGGGATTTTTTCAAAGGAAGAATTCGCGGACTGCCAGGTGCATGTTGAATTTGCCGCGCCGTCCAATGTGAAAGGGAACGATCAGGGACGCGGCAACAGCGGCGTTTATCTGATGGGCCGCTACGAAATTCAGATTCTTGACAACTACGAGAACAAGACCTACCCGAACGGCCAGTGTGGCGCGATGTATGGTCACCACGTACCGCTGGTAAACGCGTGTCGTAAGCCGGGCGAGTGGCAGACCTACGACATCATCTTTCATCCGCCGAAGAAGCGGGTGGACGGCACTGTGAAAGCGGGTTCGTTCACGGTGTTTCACAACGGCGTATTGATCCAGGACAACGTGCCCGTCACCGGCGAAGGCACGGCGGCGTCGCCGTTGCGTGGAATCGTCGAGAAAGGACCGCTTTATCTCCAAGACCACGGCAACCCCGTGCGCTTCAGAAATGTGTGGGTTCGCAAGCTGGCTTCAGTTTCAGAAGTCACCTCATCGGGAAAAGACACAGCCTCAGTTTCACAACGCACGTCAACCGGAATGATCACGGGCAAAGTTACACTCAAAGGCACTCCACCTGCCGAATCCGTTAATGACTTGCTGGTCGCTGATGTGTCGTGTGGGAAATTTCACACGACGCCTCCAACCACACATCACTGGGTTGTTGGGGCGAAGGGCGAACTCGCGAACGTCGTAGTCATGCTCAGGGGGATGGATGGCAAATCCAAAGGCGCATCCGCAGCACCGGCTGTCCTCGATCAAAAAAACTGTCAATACGTGCCGCAGATTCTTGCGGTTCAAACCGGTCAGAAGATCACAGTCAAGAATTCAGACCCGTTGATGCACAATGTTCATTCGCTGCCGATCGTTACAGGAAACAACGAAGGAAACGTTGGGATGATGGAGAGGTCGCCCGATCTCAGCCTGTCTTTTCCTAGGGCTGAAAACTTCTTGAAATTCAAATGCGACGTCCATCCGTGGATGTTCGCCTGGGTGACGGTTGTTGATCATCCTTATTTCGCAGTCACGGCCAGGGACGGATCGTTCACAATCAAGGACGTGCCGCCGGGCAAATACAAGATCGCAGCTTACCACCGCAAAGCCGCTTCCGCCGGAATGGAACGGGAAGTTGAAGTGACTGCCGACGGTGGCATGTCAAACTTCGAATTGTCTGTTCCTTCAACAAACTGAATCGTCGTCCCCACCCACAACTGAACTTATGAAACTCCAAGCCAAGAAATTCTTCCTCGTGCCGGTCGCCCTGCTGCTGACCGGCATTGCCATCAATGCTGCTGAACCGCTCCGCGCTCTCATCATTGACGGACAGAACAATCACGACTGGAAAAACACGACGCCGGTGCTCAAGTGGATTCTGGAAGACTCCGGACGATTCACCGTCAAGGTTTTCACTGCTCCGTCCGCCGTGCCGCGTCAGCCGCAAACGCCCAAGGGCCCGTTGACGGCCGAGCAGCAAACCGCCCACGCCGAGGCGATGGCAAAATGGAAAAGAGATGCGTCCGAATCTGAAAAATCAAAAGCCACGAAGTGGAATGAATCACGACCCAAGTTCGACCAGGTGGACGTCATCATTGGCAATTACAATGGCGAGGCTTGGCCGGAAGAGGTGCGTGCGGATTTTGTGAAGTTTGTCCGGCAGGGTGGCGGCTACGTTCCGGTTCACGCGGCGGATAATTCCTTTCCCGAATGGCCTGAGTATAATGAGATGATCGGCGTGGGCGGCTGGGGCGGTCGCAGTGAGAAGTCTGGCCCGATGATCCGTTATCGCGATGGAAAAGTTGTGTTCGACAACACGCCCGGACCGGGCGGCAGTCATGGCCCGCAAAATCCTTTCCTCATGGAAACCCGTGACCCGGAGCATCCGATTGTGAAGGGGCTGCCGTTGACGTGGATGCATCCCGGCGACGAACTTTATTCCAAGTTGCGCGGCCCGGCCAAGAATCTCACCGTGATCGCGACGGCATTTTCGCCTCAGACAAAGGAGAACGAACCGTTGCTCATGGCAATCAACTTCGGAAAAGGGCGCGTGTTTCACACCGCTCTTGGCCACAGTCCGAAAGCGATGCATGGTCGTGGTTTCCAAAACACGTTGACTCGCGGCGCGGAATGGGCGGCAACCGGGAAGGTGACAATCCCTCCTCTGAGTGCTGTGGATTTGCCCGCGGATCAGGCGGCGGTTCGTCCGCCCACGGGACTCGCGCCGTAAAAGTGAGCGAGTCAAATCTCAAACACGATCTGCCTTCGGTGTCCGGGCAATTCCAGATTGCCGGGCAATACCGTTCTGCATCGCCTTATGGCAATGGTCACATCAACGACACCTATGCGGTCGTGTCCGAACGTGATGGCAGGCCGGTCCGCCACATTCTGCAACGCATCAACCACAATGTTTTCAAGAACCCGGTGGCGTTGATGGAAAATGTGGAACGGGTCACGGCGCATGTGCGTTCCAAGCTGGCAGCACTGAACGCGGAAGACCTGGATCGTCGCACACTCACGTTGGTGGCGGACCGCAGTGGTCGCAACTGGCATGTGGATGCGGAGGGCAACCACTGGCGCTGTTATTTGTTCATCGAGAAGGCGACGACCTACGATCAACCCGAGAACCCGCGTCAGGCTTTTGCGGCGGCCCGGGCGTTCGGCGAGTTCCAGAAGCATCTGGCCGATCTGCCGCTGCCGCGACTGAATGAAACGATTCCCAACTTTCATCACACACGTAGCCGGTTCGACGCGTTGCGGGCGGTGATTGAAAAAGATCCGTGCAACCGCGCCGCCGGGGTGAAGGCGGAGATTGAGTTCGCGCTGCGGCAGGAGTCCGTGGTGGATGTGTTGCTTCGCGAGCAGGCGTCCGGTGCTTTGCCCGAGCGCGTGACGCACAACGACACCAAGTTGAACAACGTGATGATTGATGACGCGACGGGCGAGGGCGTCTGCGTGATTGATCTCGATACGGTGATGCCGGGACTGGCGCTCCATGACTTCGGAGATTTGTGCCGCTCCGCCTGCCGGCCCACGCCGGAGGATGAGCGGGATCTTTCAAAGGTGGAGATGCGTATGGACATGTATGAAGCACTGGTGCGCGGCTACCTGAAATCGGCTAATGACTTTTTGAGCCCGCGCGAGAAGGATTTTCTTTCGTTCTCGGCGGCGTTGATTACTTTTGAAATCGGCATCCGTTTCCTTTGCGATCATTTGGAAGGCGACCGCTATTTCAGGATTCATCGCGTGAACCACAACGCCGACCGCGCTCGGGTGCAGTTCAAGATGATGGAGTCGTTCATGCGACACGAGAAAGCGATGGACGCGGCGGTGCGGAATGTGAGAGCAGAATCATAGAACATCAAAAAATAGAACCGACTTTTAGAAATGAATCATTCATCCGATCAACACGTCTGCCCATCTCCAATGAAAAAAACTCGACTGACTCCATCCTGTTTCCGGCTGTTTTCCCTGGCCTTCATTCTGATGCTTGGGATTTGCCCTCTGCACGCTCAACCGAATGTGAAGAAACCCAAAAAGGTCACGACATCCGGACCCGCAACAGCCGCTGAAACTCTCACCGTGCCTGCGGGCTTCACGGTGGAACTCCTGCGCTCCGCCGCGACGAACGAAGGCTCGTGGATTTCCATGACGGTGGACAATAAAGGGCGTCTGATCATCTCGCCGCAACAGGATGAACGCCCGTTGCTGCGCATCACGCTCACGAAGGCGGGGCAGGTTGATAAAGTGGAAACAATTCCTGCCAAGGTCAAACAGGCCATGGGCATGTGTTGGGCGCACGACAGTCTCTACGTCAATTCTCACGGACCGAATGGCACGGGGCTTTATCGGCTGATTGATGAAAACCATAACGACCAGTTCGACACCAACGAAGTTCACTTTCTCAAGAAGTTTGCTGGCGAAGGCGAGCATGGGTACCACGCGTTGGCAGCAGGGCCGGATGGAATGATTTACGTGATGAACGGCAACCACACCAAAGTGCCGGAAGATGTTTCGCCCAATTCACAGCTCCGGAATTATCGAGAGGATCATGTGTTGCCGCGCCAGTGGGACGGTAACGGTCACGCGACCGGCATTCTCGCCCCCGGCGGTTATGTGTTGCGAACCGACAAGGATGGCAAGAAATGGGAATTGGTGTACGGCGGCTTCCGCAACTCCTACGATTTCGATTTCAGCGCGAACGGCGAGATGTTCACTTTTGACAGCGACATGGAATGGGATTGGGGAATGCCGTGGTATCGTCCGACGCGCGTTACTCACAATGTCATCGGCGGCGACTATGGCTGGCGCTCTGGCGCGGGTGTGTGGCCGGATTATTACCCGGACAGTCTGCCCACGGCGGTGGACATCGGTGTCGGCTGTCCGACGGGTGTGAAGTTCGGCACGAAGAGCAACTTTCCAAAAAAGTATCAACAGGCGCTGTTTATCATGGACTGGACGTACGGTCGGATACTGGCGGTCAATCTTCGCGAGCAGGGCGCCACCTACACTGGCGATTATGAATCCTTCGTGAAAGGCAAACCGCTCAACGTGACCGATCTTGAGTTCGGCAAGGACGGCGCGATGTATTTCATCACGGGCGGTCGCGGCACGCAGGCTGGATTGTACCGTGTCAGTTTCACGGGAGACAGGGCGTTGAAACGTGAATTGAGCAACGTGCCGAAGCCTGACAAAGCCGCCGCGAAAGCCCGCGACCTGCGGAAAAAGCTCGAGACGTTCCACGGCAAAGAGGATTCGCGCGCCGTGGATTTTGCTTGGCCGCATCTGCAAAGTTCCGACCGCTTCATCCGTTTCGCGGCGCGAGTCGCCATCGAGTGTCAGCCGGTCGCCTCGTGGAAAGAGCGCGCGCTGGCGGAGTCGGACACGCAGGGTGGTTTGACCGCTCTGATGGCTCTGGCACGTTGCGGCGGCAAGGAGACGCAACACGATTTGTTGCACGCGCTGCGGAGATTCCCGCTGCAATCGCTGCCTGAGCCGCAGCAGTTGGAAAAGTTGCGTATCATTCAGGTCAGTTACTCCCGTCAAGGCCGTCCCGATGACGAACTGGTGCGGATCACCACGGAAAAACTCGGCGCGATGTTTCCGACGAAGAGCGATAATGTGAACCGGGAGCTTTGCCAGATTTTGATTTATCTCGAAGCCCCAGGCATCGCCGCCAAGTGTCTGGATCTGGTGGCCAAGGCTCGGACACTGGAAGATCAGACTCACTATATTTATCACCTTCGCAATTTGAAGACCGGCTGGACGCTGGATCAACGGCGCAAGTATTTCGCGTGGTTCACGCAATTGCGCAAGCAGGACAATCTTGACGCCAGACACCCTGCGAAATTGTTGCAATGGTTCAAGGAGGCCGATCGCGATTACGCCGATGGCGCGAGTTACCCCAAATTCATGATCAACATCCGGAAAGATGCCATCACCACGCTGAGTCCGCCGGAACAGGCCGCGCTGAAGCTGTTAATCGAAGAACGGATCGGTGCGCCGCCGTGGAAGCCTGCCAAGGACCGGAAGTTCGTCAAGGAATGGACCGTGGCTGATTTGGAAGCGCGATTGGGAGAGGTCAAATCGGGTCGTGACTTTGAAAGCGGCAAGGCGGCTTACAATGATGCCCAGTGCATCGTCTGTCACCGCATCGGCAATTCCGGCGGCTCGGTCGGACCGGAACTCGCCGCTGCCTCCAGCAAGTACACCCTTCGAGACATTCTGGATTCCATGATCGAACCCTCGAAGGTCGTCTCTGATCAATACATTCACTTCAACATCGTGAAAAAGGACGGGGAATCTGTTTCAGGTCGAATCATAGACGAGAACGCTGAGAGACTGGTAGTCATGCCAAACCCGACCTCGGCTGAATCGCTGGAAGAAGTCCGCATCGCCGACATCGCCAGCCGCACGCCGTCCAAGTTGTCGCCGATGCCGACCGGACTGTTGAACAACCTGACGACGGAGGAGATACTCGATTTGCTCGCCTACATTGAATCAGCCGCGAAATCAGACACGGCCAACTTCAAGCACTGAGTCTTGCAACTGAAAAAATAGTTTGTTTTAATTTAGAGCATCACGATGAATACGATTTCTCAACTCAAATTAACGAAGGGCAACACGCAATCCAAAGTCGCAGCCGAACTTTCCCGCACGGGCGGTTTGCTCCGTCTCGCGCCTGCATGGGTGCCGCGCTCATTTCTCCAACCCGGTCTGCGCATCAAGCTGCATCCCGACGATACCTACGCCTACGGATTGAACCGCGGCGGCATTGACGAGCGTTGGTTCGCGTCCACCACCGAGACAGCCAATGAAGGTCGTGCCGCAGACGAAGGTTTGAATTACTGCGTCGTTGGCGGTGAAAAGTTCACGCTCCGCAAAGCTGTGGAAGATTCCGGCGCAGCCATCATCGGCAACGCGATCTGGAAAAAATACGGCAAGTGGCCCGTCTATTCGAAATTCTTCGATAACATGGGGCCGATTCCGCATCACATGCACCAAAGCGCGGCGCAAGCCAAACTCGTTGGGCAAGAAGGCAAGCCGGAGAGTTATTATTTTCCGCCGCAACACAACAACGTTGGAAACAATTTCCCCTACACGTTCATGGGATTTGAACCCGGCACGACCAAGGCGCAGGTCCGTAAGTGCATCGAGAATTGGAACAAGGGCGACAACGGCATCCTCGATCTCTCCAAAGCGTATCGCCTCAAAGTGGGTAGCGGCTGGCTGATTGATCCGTGCATCCTGCACGCGCCCGGTTCGCTCTGTACTTATGAGCCGCAATGGGGCAGCGATGTATTTGGCATGTATCAAAACCTCGTCGAAGGCCGCGAAGTTCCGTGGAGTTTGCTCGTCAAGGACATGCCCAAAAACAAGCACAAAGACATTGATTTCATTGTGGATCAGCTTGATTGGGAAAAGAACGTTGACCCGAACTTCAAAGACAATCATTACCTCGAACCCGTGCCTGTCGCCGATACGCGCAAAGAAGGTTTTGTGGATCGCTGGATTGTTTACGGCAAGGTGGACGGCAAACAATACTTCACCGCCAAGGAACTCACCGTTGATCCCGGCGCGAAGGCGACGATCACGGACAAAGGCGCGTATGGCCTGATCTGTGTGCAAGGCAGCGGCAAGATCAACGGACAACCGCTCGTCAGCCCCAAGCTCATCCGCTTCCACGAACTGACCGAGGATGAGTACTTCTGCACCGAGGACGGCGCGAAGGCGGGCGTCACGTTTGAAAACACCAGCGAGACTGAGCCGCTTGTCTGTCTCCGTTACTTTGGACCTGAAGTGAATCCCGATGCGCCTACGATGGGTGCATATCGCAAAAACAAATTCTAACCAACCAGCAAAACTGTTATGAGCGAGAACAATTTTCCGAAACTTCACAACGCCATGTGGCCTGGCCTCGTCGGCAAGGGTTCACCCGGCGCAGAACCGTTTATCGAACTCGATAAGATGCTCGACATGACCGCCAAGGCGGACGTCGGCGGCGTGAAGTTCGACGGCGTTGATCTTTTCCTCTACAACCCGCACACGGATATTGATATTTCGGACGACGGCATCAAGGCGCTCGCATCTAAGATCAAAGCCAAGGGATTGGTTGTCGGTTCAGTTGTCGCTCCTGTTTGGTTCGACGCTTCTGCCGGTGGCGATGAAAAAGCTCGCGCCGCGTGGGTCACTCACGTTCGCAAAGCGATTCGCATTGCCAAAAAACTCCGCGAACTCGGAGTGCGTCCGTATGGTGTTGTTCGTATTGATTGCGCCACCGCAGTCACTGCGTGGGACAAAGCTCCGAAAGCGACGACCAAGCTCATCGCGCAATCTTTCCGAGAAGCTGGCAAAATCGCCAAAGACAACGGCGAACGTCTCGCTGCTGAAGGTGAAATCTGCTGGGGCGGGATGCACTCGTGGAAA
Organism: Akkermansia muciniphila; assembly: GCA_945882065.1. Lineage (GTDB taxonomy): Bacteria > Verrucomicrobiota > Verrucomicrobiia > Limisphaerales > JADLHS01 > JADLHS01. The sequence goes on along the minus strand of CAMCWI010000001.1, from coordinate 25,251 downwards.
CACATGGTGAATCTCCTCGAAGAGACGGCCATGCCCAAAGTTGTCGGTTTCCAAGCCGACATGTCGCACACGCACCTTTACACGCTCGGGTATAACGCCGAGGCGCACCGCATCGTGCCGAAGAATTATCACTACGAACCGGCTGAATTCCACAAGGCAATGACCAAGCTCACGGACGCGCTCCGCCCTTGGACGATTGATTTCCACGTCGCGCAAAACGACGGCAGCGTCTTCGGTTCTGGTGACCACGAGAAAACCGGACGCCATTGCCTCGCCACCGATCCGAAGGGCAAGCTGAACATCGCCCGCGATTCTGGTTACTGGCTGCGCGATGGCAAAGGCAAGGTCACCAAAAAAATGAAGCACATCTGTTGGGACGGTTGCATGTTCCCGAATGAAGTGTTGATGAAACAACAGACTTGGAACGACATTCTCGCCGCAATGATCCAGGTCCGTGAGAACCACGGCTGGCGCGCTTAACACTTTAACTATTAAATCCATCAAACGTTATGCCTAAGAAAGAACTTCGCATCGGACTTATCGGTTACGGCTTCATGGGCCGCACGCACTCCAACGCCTACCGCAAGGTCAACAACTTCTTCGACCTCGATCGCCAATGCGTGCTGCAAGCTGTTTGCGCGCGCGATGAAGCGAAGGTCAAAGCCTTCGCTGAAAAGTGGGGATATAAATCCATTGAAACGGATTGGCGCAAACTGGTGGCGCGCGAAGACATCGATGCGATTGACATCTGCACGCCCAATAACAGCCACGCCGAAATCGCCATCGCCGCCGCCAAAGCGGGCAAGATGATCCTCTGCGAGAAGCCGCTTTCGATGGACGGAGCGGAAGGTCGCAAGATGGTGGCCGCCGTCGAGAAGGCCAAGGTGCCGAACATCGTTTGGTACAACTATCGTCGCGTGCCCGCTGTCACAATGGCGAAGCAGTTGATTGACGAGGGCAAGCTGGGCCGCGTGTTTCATTATCGCGCGAAGTTTCTCCAAGATTGGACTATCAGCCCGGAATTGCCGCAGGGCGGGGCGGGTTTGTGGCGGTTGGACGCGAAGGCGGCAGGCAGCGGTGTGACGGGCGATCTGCTCGCGCATTGCATTGACACCGCGATCTGGCTCAACGGCAGCATTGATAAGGTCAACGGCATGACTGAGACGTTCATCAAAGAACGCACGCACACGGCTACTGGCAAGGTGCAGAAGGTGGAGATTGATGACGCGTGCGCATTCCTCGCTCGCTTCAAGAACGGTTCACTGGCGACTTTCGAGAGCACACGCTATGCGCGCGGCCACAAAGCGCTCTATACATTTGAGATCAATGGCGAACACGCGAGTATCGCTTGGGATCTTCATGATCTGCATCGCCTGCAATACTTTGATCATCGCGACGAGAGCAAGCTGCGCGGCTGGCGTAGCATTCACGTCAGCGACAGCGATCATCCCTACATGAAGAACTGGTGGGTGCCCGGTTTACAGATCGGCTACGAACACAGCTTCATCCATCAGGTCGCGGATTTCGTCAAAGGACTCGAAACGAAGAAAGCCGCTGGCCCGACGTTCCGTGATGCTCTTGAAACACAGCATGTGTGTGACGCAGTTCTCAAGTCCGCCAGAACTCAAAAGTGGGAAAAGGTGGCAAAGTGATGAAGTTTTCACTGACGAATCACGCCGCCATCGCGCTTGCGGGCTTGGTGTTATGCGGAAGCTCAGTGGCATCGTCCGCAGTTGACAGGCCTAAGCCGGTGCGCGTTCTTCTGATCACGGGTGGTTGCTGCCACGATTACGACATTCAAAAAGATGTCCTCAAGAAGGGGCTTGATGAGCGGGCAAATGTGGTCGTGGATCAGATTCATTCCAGAGACAAGAGCCCAAAGCCGCCATTGGCCATTCTCGGAATGCCCGATTATGCCAAAGGCTATGATGTCGTGATCCACGATGAGTGCGCTGCGGGCATTTCAGATGAGAAGACGGTTCTGGCTGTGTTGAAACCGCATCTCGATGGCATTCCTGCGGTGAATCTTCACTGCGCGATGCACTCGTATCGCATCGGAAATCCGAACGACCCCGTCGCACTCGGCACTGCGCATGGGCTGTGGTTCGAGTATCTCGGCCTGCAATCCAGCTCACATGGCCCGCAGGAGCCGATTGTGATCAGCTTCACTAACGTGAACAGTTCGGTTGGAAAAGGATTGAGCGGGTGGACGACCATCAACGAGGAGCTTTACAACAATGTTCACGTGTTTGCCACGGCCCGGCCTGTGGCTTACGGCGCGCAGATCGTCAAACAAAAGGACGGTAACTCGAAGACTAACAAATCCGTTGTCGCTTGGATCAACAAATACGGCCCGAAACAGACCAAGGTCTTCAGCACGACCATCGGCCACAACACGGCAACTGTCGCAGACGCGCGGTATTTGGACCTCGTCACGCAAGGCGTGCTTTGGGCGACCAGCCATCTGCGAAGGGATGGCACTCCTACAACCGGATACGGCCCACAAGAAACGACACCAAAGCCAACCAAGAAGTAAGTGCCCTTAAGCAACTGAATCAGTTACTGCGACCGACTTCGAATCTATAACCAAAAGAAAAAATTATGAAATTTGGCATCAACACATTCCTGTTCACTTCACCTTTCACTAACGCCAGCACGAAACTTTTCCCTAAGTTCAAGAAGTGGGGCTTCGACACCGTCGAGATCGCGATTGAAGATCCATCTCACATCGATCCTGCTCATGTGAAACGCGAACTGGATCGCAATGGTCTCGTTTGTGGCTCCGTTTGCGCGGCGATGGGGGCGGATCGTGATTTGCGCGGCGACGCCAAATCTCAGAAGACTGGTTTGGCCTACATGACGGCACTGCTTGATCAGATGGTTGTCCTTGGTTGTCCGTCGTTGATCGGTCCAGTTTATTCGGCTGTCGGTCGTGCTGACGCTGTTCCCGCTGACGAATATAAGAAGCAATGGGCTACCGTGGTGAAGAACCTCAAGACACTGTGCAAGTATGCCGAGAAGCGCGGTCGCCAAGTCTGCCTCGAACCGCTCAACCGTTTCGAGACGGATTTCATCAATACCTGCGACCAAGGATTGAAGATGATCAAAGATGTTGGCAGCCCTGCGCTTAAACTGCACCTCGACACGTTTCACATGAACATCGAGGAAAAAAATCAAGCCGCCGCCATCCGCAAAGCGGGCAAACACCTCGCTCACTTCCACGCTTGCGGAAGTGATCGAGGGACGCCCGTTAACGATCACATTGACTGGAAGCCCATCGCGAAAGCTCTCAAGGACATCCGTTACGACGGCGATGTCGTCATTGAATCATTCACCACGGATGTCAAGGTCATCGCAAAGGCGGCAGCTATTTGGCGTCGCATGGAGCCGACGCGCGACGAGATCGCCGTCAAAGGCCTGCGCAATCTTCATCGTGTTCTCGGAAAATAATTCTGTAAAAACAATCTGAGCATGGGGTCAGTTCGTCCTCCTCGAATTCACCCTTTTTCTCTTCACCGCAACTCAATCATGAAAAAATTCCTGTCACTCGTCGTTGTTCTGGTCGTCGCCGCTGCATTCTCATCACGCGCTGATGTCAAACTGCCATCTGTCATCGGCAGTCACATGGTTCTCCAACGTTCCCAAGCCTGTCCGGTCTGGGGGTGGGCTGATCCCGGAGAGAAAGTCACGGTTGAGTTCGCGGGGCAAAAGAAAACAGCTGTGGCCGCCGCTGATGGAAGCTGGCGCGTGAACCTCCGTTCGATGAAAGCCAATTCCACTCCACAGACAATGACGATCACCGGAAAGAACAAGGTCGTAATGGAGGATGTGCTTGTCGGTGAAGTGTGGCTCTGCTCCGGGCAATCCAACATGGAGTGGACCGTCGCCAATTCAGATAACTCAAAGGAAGAGATCGCGGCGGGCAATCATCCGCGCATCCGTCACATCAAGATTCCGCATCGCCCCTCCGACAAGCCGGAGAGCAATGTGCCCACAGATGGCTGGCAATCAGCCAGCCCAGAGACTGTCTCAAAATTCACGGCGGTTGGTTATTATTACGCCCGTACGCTTCAAAAGGAACTCGACGTTCCCATCGGTCTGCTTGGTTGCAATTGGGGCGGCACGCGGATTGAACCTTGGACGCCACCAGTCGGGTTCAAGTCGGTGACGGCGTTGAAAAAAGATTTCGCCGACAAGCTCGACGAATTTCCAGTTGCAACCATGAAGACGAATAAGGCAGGCAACCTCGTCAAAGACATCAATCATCAAACGCCACTCGCGCTTTACAACGGCATGGTGCATCCGCTCGTTCCATTCGCGATCCGGGGTGCGCTCTGGTATCAGGGCGAATCCAACAACGGCGAGGGGATGTTGTATTACGAGAAGATGAAGGCACTCATTGCCGGGTGGCGTAGTGTCTGGAAGAATCCCAAGATGCCGTTCTATTTCGTGCAGCTCGCGCCTTACAATTACGGCGGTGACGACACGCGCTTGGCGGGCATCTGGGAAGCGCAGGCTGAGACTTTGGAGTTGCCGAACACCGGCATGGCCGTCACCACGGACATTGGCAACGTCAAAGATATCCACCCGAGAAATAAACAGGAAGTAGGTCGTCGGCTTGCGCTTTGGGCTTTGTCCAAAACTTATGGCAAGAGCGGCCTCGTTTATTCCGGTCCGCTCTACGACGACATGAAAGTTCGCGGCAACCAGATCGAGCTCAGTTTTGATCACGTTGGCGGTGGCCTCGTTTCGCGAGATGGTAAGCCGCTGACCGAATTTACCATTGCGGGTGAAGACAAAAACTTTGTGGCAGCCCACGCCGAGATGGTCGGCAAGAAACTTGTCGTCTCAAGCGATGCCGTGGCGAAACCCGTGGCGGTACGGTTTGCGATGAATCAATTCGCCGAGCCGAACTTCGCCAACAAGGAAGGCTTGCCAGCGTCGCCGTTCCGCACGGACAAATGGCCACTTGTTGACCCCACGCCTGGACTCGAACCCGGCTTTAAGTCGTTGTTCAATGGCAAGACCCTGGATGGTTGGGACGGCAACATGAAGCTCTGGTCTGTTCAGGAGGGTTGCATCACTGGCAAAACTTCCAATGAGGGAGATACGAAGATCAAACATAACACCTTCCTAGTTTGGAAAGGCGGCGAGGTTGCCGATTTTGAACTCCGGTTGCAGTACAAGATCATCGGTGGCAACTCAGGTATCCAGTATCGCAGCCAGCTTCTTCAGTCGGGGGACTTCGGGCCGATCGTTGGCGGTTACCAGGCCGACTTTGAGGCCGGAAAAACCTACAGTGGCATTCTTTACGAAGAACGTGGTCGCGGCATCTTGGCCAAGCGCGGGGAGAAAACCGTTGTGAAAGTAAATGAAGCGGGCAAAACTAAAGTCGAAGTTACCGGTTCGGTGGGTGACTCGGAGAAGATTCAGTCCCGGATCAAGAACGAAGACTGGAACGATTACAAGGTCATCGCCAACGGCAACCACCTCCAACACTTCATCAACGGTGCGTTGACTGTGGATGTCACCGATGAAGATTCAGCCAAAGCCGGCAAGTCAGGCATTCTCGCGTTGCAGATTCACGCCGGTCCGGCCATGACCGTGCAGTTCCGCAACATCTGGATCAAGTAGAACACAGATCATCAAGAGCTCGCTGGCGTGTGGGAACTGTTTGCGCGGCGAATCCATCCGCTCCCGAACAAGGTAAATCTCCACGCAACCGTTATTGCGCTGCGCTGTTGGTTTTGTAAATTGTCCCTGTGAACCCGTGGGATATCATCGCGGTCGCGTTGCTGACACTGCTCGGCTTCGTGCTGGGCGGCGGTGTCTCGATGGTTGTTCTTGTGCGGCGGCATTTGCGAGCGCGGCGAAAATTGTCAGGATCGGAGGACGAGCAGGCGGCGTTGGCCCAAGAACTTTCCCGGTTCAGCATTGTTCCCTACAATCCCATGTACGCGCGTCGTCCCTCATATTGGCTTGCGATCCGCAGTCGCAACACGTCGGCGGTGCAAGCAGCGTTACGGCTGAACGATCCTCGTCCGTGTTCGTGGGCGGAAGGTATTTTTTCTGCGCGTAAATTGTTCATCGCGCCACCGATTAACGGCTGGACTCTGGTGTTCGGCGCGGGCTTGCCGAATCCTGACGATGATGTGGACGCGTGTTACCGTTTTCTGCGCGAGTTGAGCCGGAAGCTGGGGCATGTGCAATTTTTCCAAGCGGACGAACTCTTGCAACATCACGCGTGGGTGCAGGTGGAATCGGGTCGCGTGCTGCGCGGCTACGCGTGGGCGGGGACTACGGTTTGGAATCAGGGCGTGAAGACATCCGCCGAGATCGCACTGGGGATGAATTGTTTCGGCTACGGTGACAGCCCCGGCAGCGATGATTGGGCGGTGGCGGATCACATCGTGGCGAACGTGGAGAAGGTTTCCCAACTCGCACATCGCTGGAGTCTTGATCCGGCGGAGATTGATCTGCGGATGGTGGCGCATCAGCGCGGCATTGCGGGAACTGCGGCTGGATTGAACCACGAATGAACCCAATCACGAGACGACGACTTTAATCACACCCGTACGGTGGAGAAGGAATTGACTTCACTTTCCGACTCGCTTCCCGCTGAATATCGCCCGACGGATGATTGACACTTTGTTAACATGAGCGACACACCCAAACCCACAGCGCATGCGGGAGCACGTCGCGTTTTGTTTGTGGACGATGACAAGCGCTTTCTCGAGACCGTGCGCGAGTTGATGAGCGTGTTGAGTGATGGCCAATGGGAGGTGTTGACCGCTGAGAGCGCGAGTCGTGCCTTCACTATGTTGCAGGAACAAAAAACCGTGGACTTGGCGGTGATTGATGTGCAGATGGGCGTGATGGACGGCATCCAGATGCTTTCGTTACTCAATCGCGGTTACCCAAACGTCCAGAAAGTTGTCCTCACCGGATTCGCCAACGAGAAATATCGCGCGGCCTGTCTGAGCAATGGCGCGGAACTTTATCTCGAAAAACCCACCGACCCCAACGGCTGGCAAAGTCTTTACGGTGTTTTGTGCGAACTGGTAAAGCATCGCCCGGAGGAAGGTTTCCGTGGCGTGTTGCGGCGCGTGAGTTTGCAGGACGTGCTCCAGATGGAATGTCTCTCCCGCAATTCTTCCGTGCTGGAAGTTTCCAATGTGTCGCTCGCGGGAAAAATCTTCATCGAGACTGGACAGATCATCCACGCGCAGGTGGCGAACCTTACCGGCGAAGATGCCTTGAATCATTTGCTCGCTCTCTCCGGCGGACAATTCAATCTCAAGCTGTTCACCGAGCCGACATCGCGCACGATCTCCGGTCAGTGGGAATTCCTATTGATGGAAGCCGCGCGCAAGTCCGATGAAGGCAAGATGGCGCGCGATGCTGCAGCTTCAAGTGTCACGAGCGCGGCGGACGATGCTGCGCGAATTCTCGAAACCGCACAGCCCAGCGCAATCACTTCGCCAAAATCCATCGCGTTCGCGCCCGCTTACGAACCTGTGCCGGTGTTGCCGCCGAGTGTGGCATCACGCCCGAAGGTGGACGAGATGCTGATCTGCTCGGCGCAGGGTGAAGTGTTGTACGAATGGCAATGTCTCAACCCGAACATGTGGGTGAGTTTCTTTGAATTCGTCTCCCAACGCGGGCCACGCCTCTCGCAGACGTTGCCGCTTGGAGAATTCAGTCGTATTGAAATCGAGAGCGGTGGCGCGCGTGCTGTCGTCGCCATCACGAACAGTCAAGGTGTGATGGTCAAGACGCGCCGCGAAGCGTTAATTCAGGTGATCAAATGAGCGAGGTCATCACCGAACGCATCACGAACTGGCTTCGCACCACCAAGGCGGCGAGCGGCACCATCGTGCGTGGCGTGAGATTCGCGGACGAAACGTTCATCAGCGACGTGGACACAAAGGATTATCCCGCGCTCTCGCTGGAGCAGGTGTGGCGCATGGTGTCGGACGCATTTCAAGTGCTCGCTGCTCAAAAGCTGCCGCCCACGCGTCTGATATGGGTTTATGAGAAGGCCTTACTGCACTGCGTGCGCCGGGGTGATGGCGACATCTTCGGCGTATTCGTCACCAAAAAAACTGCGGATGTTGACATGAACGGATTGAACAGAATGCTGAACGAATTCTTGAACATGACTGAGGCGTAACCGCCCTACATTGCAGATTTAATTCGTCGCGTTATAAATAACAAAAGCAACCAACCATCCAACCCACCATGATCTCTCGCAAATAAACCGCCCTCATTCTCTCCACCGCTGTCATCACCGCTGGTGATTGTCGCGCTGGCGCAACCTAGCAAGCTCGTTATGGGTTCATCTGTGTTTAATTGGAGCAGAATCGAGGGGAAACAAACAAAGAGCGGCGAGAGATGGCAGTTCTTCCAATCACCCACTGCCACGCTCGACGAGTTTGAATGTCACCTCACCGCGCTGAACAAAGGCGAAACAGCACACGCGCCGCATCATCATCCCGAAGAGGAACTCATTGTCGTGAAAGAGGGAACGACTGAAGTCGTGCAAGGCGGCGTTACGAATCGTGTTGGCGCAGGCTCGGTGATTTTTCATGCATCCAATGTCATGCACGGGATGCGTAATGCCGGAGATGGTGTCGCGAGCTACCATGTCTTCAAGTGGATTTCGCCCGGTATGGAGAAGGCACAAGACGGCAAGAAGTGATGTGGCAGAGTGTGCCCGTCTCCGGCCACAGTAACATGGTCATGCGCTAGGCTTCCGAATATCAGTGAGCGATTGAATCAACACCGAGCCTTTGTAGGGCACGACGTCAGTCAGGAGTTCTTGGGGGATCCGAGCGGGAACAACTCCTCACGTCATCGCCTGCAAGTGTTACTTCGCCGCGAGTACGTCTTCAATGGCCTTCGTCAGTTCTTCCGAGTCAGGCGCGACTTTGGACTCAAAGCGTTTGACGATCTTGCCGTCTTTGCCGACGAGGAACTTGTTAAAGTTCCATTTGATGTCGCCGGGGAAGGGAGAATCTTTACCAGCGAGCGCGACGTAGAGCGGATGACGGTTTGCGCCGTTGACTTCGACCTTGTCGAACAGCGGGAATGTGATGCTGTATTTGCTGGAGCAGAATTGCTTGATCTCCTCGTTCGTACCGGGTTCTTGCCCGCCGAATTGATTGCACGGAAAACCGAGCACGGCGAAGCCTTGAGTCTTGTATTTCTGATAGGTGGCTTCGAGTCCAGCGTATTGCCTGGTGTAACCACACTTGGACGCGACGTTGATGATGAGCACGGGCTTGCCCTTGTAAGCGGCAAGCGTGGTGTCTTTGCCGTCAATGTCTTTGAGTTTGATGTCATAGATGGATTGGGCGGAAGTGGTGATGGCAGTCATGGCGATAAGCGAGGCGATCAGTGTTTTTATTTTCATGTTTTGGAATGATTGTTCGCTAACGAGTGAATCAGACGTTTGATTCGGTGACAACATTCAATGTGTAGCAACAAGCTGGCGTTCTGCGGGCGTGAGCGCCCTCCATTTGCCTGCGGGTAATTCTCCAAGTAGCAATCTCCCGATGCGCACGCGGAGCAACCTCAACGTCGGATGGCCGATGGCGGCGGTCATCCGGCGAACTTGGCGGTTTTTCCCCTCGATCAACTCCAGACCGATCCAGCAGTCCGGCACGTTTTTGCGGAAACGAATCGGCGGATCGCGCGGTGGGGTTTGTGGCTGTGGCTCAAGCAACCACGCGCGACACGGCAAAGTCTTTCGTTCTTGGATTACTACTCCGCGCGACAATTCACCGAGTGCTTCCGCCGTGGGGATGCGTTCCACTTGCACCCAATACTCGCGTTCGTGGGCGTGGCGCGGTTCGAGCAGGCGGGCGTTCCATTCCGTTTCATCGCTCAACAAGATCAAGCCCTCAGAGTCCGCATCCAGCCGTCCGATGGGATAGACATTCTTGGGGAAACCAAACTCAGCGAGTGGGCGATTCGGCGAGCCGTCAGAAGTGAACTGCGACAGCACGGCGTAAGGTTTGTTGAATGCGATGAGCATTTCAGATCAACGCGCGACGGACTGCGTCTCCACCCAGCGCGCCATGAGCCAGAGCAGATCGGCGAGGCGATTTAGGTAGATGATGATTTCCGCGTTGTGCAATTGCTCGCTCTCATGCAACGCACATACGCGTCGCTCTGCGCGCCGACAGACGGTGCGTGCGACATCGAGCGCGGCGGAGTTCATGCACGAACCGGGTGTGGCCCAGCCTTTGAACGAAACGCTTTGCGCTTCGATCTCTTTCACCAGCGCGTCGAGCTTGTGAGTGAACTGCGACGTGACGAGCGAGTAACCATCCTTGATATAGCGGGGCAAATCCTCTACGGCGGTTGCGAGTTCGCCCATGACAGAGACGAGGTCTTTCTGGATGACCAAAAGATTCGCGCTGATGAAATCGTGTTGTGCAGAAGCGCGGGCGAGGCCGAGTGCAGTGTTGAGTTCGTCCACGCAACCGTAGGCTTCCACGCGCGGATGACATTTACTGACGCGCCGGCCGTACATCAGCGCAGTCATACCTTTATCTCCGGTTTTTGTGACAATGCTCATTTGATTAAAAATATAAAATTAAAAAACTGGAACGCTGCTATCGAAGCGCAGCCCAGCCGCAGCATCTCGATAGCTCCACGGCCTCGGAGTTTTTCCTTTGCTGCGGCTGGTCTTTCAGACACAGCCGCGCTTCGTCCAAACACTCCGGCTGCTCATGTCGCAGCATCCGTCGTGTCAAAACTCAACTGACTTGGTGTCGCCTCCGTGGTCGCTGCGGGCGTTGCGTCACCTTGCAACTGCACCAGAGCCGGGCGCACGAGCTTGCCTTGAAACGAATAACCCGCTGCGATGACTTCCATGACTGTTGCGCCCGCCGCCGCCGTTTGACCTTCCGCCAATTGATGCCGCACCGTGTCGAACGCTTCACCCGTCGCGGCTAACACCGGAACGAGGCCGACGCGACGTGCGGCATCGCGACACGCGTCCTGAAAATGAGAGAGCTGCGCGACGAGATTTGGTTGACCGGATCGAGATGCTGCGCGGTTCAGAGCGAAGATGTGATCGAGCGTGAACACCTGCACGTTGAGCCATTCGTTTTCTGCGCGGCGGAGTTTTTCCACTTCCAAGCGCAACGTGGATTTCTCGCCATCGTTCGCCTTCTGCATGAAGGCCGTGAACTCGCGCACCTCTTTGGCCATGCGGTCGGTCATGTCGCTTGCAAGGCCTGCGGTCTTGTCTGCCGCCACTTGCGCTGACTGGAGTTGATCGGAAGCGCTGCTGATCTGTGCGACGCAACTTTCCAGGTTTTGGATTTTGTCGGTAGCTTCACGGAGCGAACTGGTTTCAATGAGCTTGATGAGTGCGCCATATTTGATCACCGCGCGATATTCCAGCAGGTAAGGCAGGATGCCGAGAATGGCGGCGAGCGTGACGCAAACGACGCAGGCGCTGACCTCCCAGCGCGTGAGCGGGAGCTTGGCTTGATAATAAAAAAGAAAGTAAGCCAGCCCTAGCATGAAACCGTCTGCGACAAAGAACGGCCACTTGGGGACTTTCAATTCTGGAAGCTCTTGTACGTCTTGCATGGCGGGATGCTAGACGAAGAGGGCAGGGGGCTTCAAGCAGTTCGCCAGATGATTTCCCAGCCTGAAAACAGGATTGCAGCGAGGGCAACCTCCGCTAAACTCCCGGCTCAGGCTGTCGCGGACAACCAGCCTGCAAATAAAAACCGCCATGACATCGGAACTTTCCATTTTCGCCGCGCGACTGCGCGAACACATTGGCATTTGGTGTGAGGAGCTTGCTTCGTCGCCAGGGGCTGTTGATCCCCACCTCGCGCGTCATGTGGATGTTGAGTTCAACGGACTCGCGTTGATGCTGTTCACGCTTCAGTTTGCACACAACGAACCCTATCGCAAACTTTGCACCGCTCGCGGCGTGACTCCTAGCGATGTCACTCATTGGCCGCAAATCCCAACTGTGCCCACGGCGGCGTTCAAGGAGTTTGAGATGACCAGCCTGTCGCCAGAAGATCGGACGCGCGTGTTCCATTCGAGCGGCACAACGGCGCAGCAACCGAGCCAGCACTTTCACAATGCCGAGACGCTGAAGGTTTATGAGGCATCGCTCTGGCCGTGGCTTCGGGAGAATTTACGATTTACGATTGCCGATTTACAATTGCTGAGTTTCACGCCGCCTGCGAGGCAAGTGCCGCACTCGTCACTGGTCCACATGTTTGACTACGCGCGGCAGAAGATGGGCGCGGATGAACGCGCGTTCGTGGGTCGTGTGGGTACGGATGGAGTTTGGACTGTGGACTTTGGTGCAGCACTGGCGGCATTGAAGCAGCCGGGTGACAAACCATTGCTCGTCGTGGGAACGGCGTTCTCCTTCGTGCATCTGCTGGACGAATTGGTGGCGCAGAATCTTCGGCTGCAACTTGCGGCAGAATCGCGCGTGCTGGAAACAGGCGGCTACAAAGGTCGCTCGCGCACGATGCCGAAAGTGGAGTTGCACTCGCTCATCACAAAACATCTCGGCGTGCCGATGTCACACATCATCTGCGAATACGGGATGAGTGAGTTGAGTTCGCAGGCGTATCAAAGCCTAAAGCGTGATCGCGCGTTTCGCTTCCCGCCGTGGGCGCGGGCGCGCGTCATTTCGGCTGAGACGGGCAATGAAGTGAGCGACGGCGAAACCGGCATCCTCTCCATCGTGGACTTGGCGAATGTTTTTTCTGTGATGGCGATCCAGACGGAAGACTTGGCTGTTCGGTGTGGCGATGGTTTTGAATTGCTTGGGCGCGCGGCGATGGCTGTACCTCGTGGCTGTTCGCTCACGGCGGCATGAAATTAAAATCTATGAACACTCAACAAACTCTGGCAGGCGTTGTGGCGATGACAGCGTTGTTCAATCAAGCACCAATGAGCGCAGCAACGATTGAGGATCGTCTCGCACAATACGGTACGAACGCGCGCGTGCGCCTTGCGCCGCATTTCACCAATGCATCTGTTGCCTATCCGCCGAGCGCGCTCATGTTCATCGGATTGAAGGAGGAGAAATGTTTCCAAGTGTATGCGAGGTCGGGGACGAACAACTTCACATTCGTCCGCTCGTATCCGATCCAGGCGGGCAGTGGTGTGGCCGGGCCGAAACTTCGCCAAGGCGACAAGCAAGTGCCGGAAGGAATTTACGCCATCGAGTTGTTGAATCCGAACAGCAGTTATCATCTCTCGATGCGCATCGGTTATCCAAACTCATTTGATCGCGGGCAAGCCGCGAAGGAAGGCCGCACGAATCTCGGCGGCGACATCATGATTCACGGAAAAGCACTCTCGGTCGGATGTCTCGCGATGGGTGACGAAGCGGCAGAGGAATTGTTCGTCCTCGCGGCGGATACAAAGATCGAGAATATGACGGTGATCATCGCGCCGGTGGATTTCCGCGCCGGGAAAACTTTACCTGAAAACGCGAAGCTGCCGCCGTGGACGGAGACGTTGTATCTAGAGATCAAGAAACGTCTCGCGGAGTTTCCATTGCCAAAAGACAAATGACCACAGACACACGACACAAAACACGCGCTCTCTGGATGGTTGGTGCGTTGCACGCGTTCACGCACATCTATCATGTGGCGTTGTTGCCGCTGTATCTGCTCATGCAGCGCGACTTTGGTTTCGCGAATGTCGGCCACGCCACCGCACTGGTGACCGTGATGATGATCGCGTATTTCCTGCCGAGTTATTTTCTAGGAATACTCGCCGACCGCGTGAGCCGGAAAAAACTTCTCGCATGGGGATTGTTGATCAATGCGCTCGGATTCACTGCGTTGTCGTTCGCGCCAAATTATCCGTGCGCTCTTGCGGCGGTGATCGTGGCGGGAATGGGCGGCAGTTGTTATCACCCGGCGGCCACGGCGATGATCGCGCGCATGTATCCGAATAATACGGGGCGTGCGCTCGGTTTTATCGGCATGGGCGCAAGCGTGGGGTTTTTCATCGGGCCGATCTACGCGGGTTGGCGTGCGGGCGCGTTGGAGGCGACGCTTGGTGCAGCGGCGTGGCGGCGTCCAGTGCTTGAGTTCGGCTTGCTTGGGATCGTGGCGGCGATCTTGTTTGCGTGGCTTGCTGACGAGGAAAAGCCGTCGCAAAAAACTCGGAATGCAGATGCGCCCGCGCAGAAAGTTTTCCCGACGAGCGCATTGTGGATTGTTTTCATGGCGAGTGCGTTTGCGTTTTGTCTGCGTGATTTCGCGGGCACGAGCATGGGCAGCTTGGGATCGCTGTTTTTGCAACAGGCTCATGGTTACAGCATCGCGTTCACAGGCGTGGTGATCAGTTGCATCTTTCTGCCGAGCGCGATCAGCAATCCGCTGTTCGGTCACCTGAGCGATGGCGGGCGCAAACGTTGGACGGCGTCTGTGCTGCTCATCGCCACGGTATTGATCGCGGTGTTTCCGCATGTGCCGAAGTCGTGGGCGATCCCGACACTGTTGCTCTACGGATTTTTCTTCATGGCTAGTTATCCGATGGTGGAGGCGATGTTGATGGAGTCCGTGCCGGACGCAGTGCGCGGGCGGGTGTTCGGATTGTTCATCACCATCGGTGGTTTGCTCGGAAATCTCTCGCACTGGATCGCTGGTGATGCCGTGAAGCGGCTCGGCAAGAGCGCGGAAACCATCGAGGGTTATTTTCCGCTCTACTACGGCATGGCGGCCTTCGTGGTGATCTCGCTGTTGGGGTTGATTGGATTAAACACGCTTCGGAAACGCGAGCGATTGGAGGCGACGAAATGAATCTGCCTGAGTACTTTCTCGCAGACTTGCCGAAGGAGGCGACGATCTCGCCTGCTTTGTTAACCGAAGCGTGCGCCACGTTGAAGCGCAATCGCGAGAGCTATCTGGTGCGCCGCTCGACGGATCAAATCATCAGGACGCTCTCAGGTGTGGCGGCGGAGTGGCTGAATGAGGACAACAGATTCCGCAGGCTAGCACTGGATCATGGCTCGGCGGTGTTGGGGTTCAGTCGCGAGACGTTGGCGAGCGGACTGGACGGATTCTTCCGCCAACTCACAGTGGAAAATTTCTATGCCTTGATCAAACAGGATATGGGTGATGTGCGGAGGTTGGATCAATTGTGCAGCGCGGAAGTTGAACAACAGACGAGTCGCGCAGCCATCGCGGTTGGCCCGGAGTTTCTCGTCCACATTGCGGCGGGCAATATCCCGAATCCGACGTTGATGAGCATGGTGCTGGGGTTGCTGACGCGCTCGGCGCAGTTCGTGAAGTGTGCGAGTGGCACGAGTCTGCTGCCGCGATTATTCGCTCACTCGATCTACGAATACGATCCGAAGCTCGCGGCGTGCATCGAGATCGCGGAGTGGCAGGGTGGAAATGTGGCGTTGGAGGACGTGTTGTTTGCGGAGGCGGATTGCGTCACGACTACGGGCAGCGACGAGACTTTGGAGACAATTCAAAAACGCCTCCCGCAGCGCGTCAGATTTTTGGCCTACGGCCATCGCGTCAGCTTTGGCTACGTGGCGGCAGATGTGTTGACCGAACACAACACACGCAAGGTCATCGTCCGCGCTGCCGACGACGTGACGGCGTGGGATCAACTCGGCTGTCTCTCGCCACATGTTTTCTATGTGCAAAACGGCGGACACAGTTCGCCAGAAGAATTCGCCCGCCAACTAGCGGAGCAATTGGCGCGTCGCGAAAGCATTGAACCTCGCGGTGTCGCACGGCAGGAAATCGCCGCACACATCGCATCGCGCCGGGCGATCTATGAGTTGCGCGCGGCATATTCTGCATCCACGCATGTTTGGAAGAGCAACGACTCGACGGCGTGGACTGTGGTGTGCGAGGCTGATGCGAGATTCCAACTCTCCTGCCTGCATAGATTCATCTACGTGAAACCGGTCGCAGGGCTGGAAGATGTTTTGCAAAACGCGGACTTCGTGCGTGCGCAGGTTTCTACCGTTGGCATCGCCGTGCCGGAGCATCGCGCCGGGGAAATTGCTACTCAACTCGCGCGCTGGGGGGCGAAGCGAGTTTGTCCACTAGGTCAGATGCAGAACCCGCCGCTGACGTGGCGGCATGACGGTCGCCCGGCGCTGGGCGATCTGGTGACGTGGATGGATTGGGAGCAGGGATGAAGGAAAACGGATAGGCTGACTGCTGGATAATTGGATTAGTAGATGGACTACCAGAGAAGCAAATCCACTTATCTAATAATCCACACATCCAGCAGGTTGAATATTTTATGAAGATGGAACTAAGAAAATCATTTCAGTTTGAGGCGGCGCATTTGTTGCCTCGTTTGCCGAAGGTTCACAAGTGTCGCCGACTGCACGGCCACAGCTTCAAGGTGGAGATCGTCGTCGCAGGTGAGTGCGATCCCAAGCTTGGCTGGCTGATGGATTATGCCGACATTTCGAAAGCCTTCAAACCGCTCTGGGAAAAACTGGATCACAATTATCTCAACAAGGTTCCCGGCTTGGAAAATCCCACGAGCGAAGTCGTGGCCGCGTGGATTTGGCGAAAGCTGAAGCCGAAGTTGCCGATGCTGACTGAGGTTGTTGTTGCCGAAACCTGCACCGCGCGCGCGGTTTTCAGGGGCGAATAGCGGATGAGCGACTTCCTGTTTCTTGTAAACGAAGTTTGCGTTGGAGACGGCCCGGAGGGTTTTCGGAAAGTGGCCAAGAGTTGAGGGGATTTGCAAAGCGAGGCGACGACACGCCCGAAATCGCGGGATGGCGACGAATTTTTAACCACGGATTTGAGGCTGTGGCTACGGCTCACTTCTTGAGTAAATGAAGGGTTTCATGCAAGTGCTTGTTATCCGTCAATCCGCGGGAACTGTTCTTCTCAAGATAATCATAATCCTCTCTGCACCTGCCGGAGATAGGGTTAAGAGTAAGATCGCGCGTTGACAGGCATTTTCACTCACACCCGATTCGCGCTACATCCCTGTCATTTACCTAAATGGTGGCGCAACCAAGTTGGTGACATCCAACCCCCGTCGGAAACGTCCGTCGTAGCCGCGTTCTAGATCGTCATCCGTCCAAAGTGTTTTGTCCGGGCCAGCGGAGCGGATTTCGTAGCGACCGCCGCCGAGGGCGTGGAAGAACAACGGCGTAGCCCAGCGATCAATCAACTCTCCCTCCGCGTTCAGCGCGATGTGTTGCGGGGGAAGAAACTCTTCGCGCGCGGTGCTCCTGCCGCGAAACAAATCTGCCCAATCTTCATTCGCGCTCAACGGACGATTCGCGGCGGACTTCAGCAGTAACAATGAATTATCCATCAAGTGCGACATCAGGGTGAGATCATTCTCCGGCGGGAAGTTTGTGTTCGCGTAGTCGCGCAGGATGGTCTCGCCGAGAAGTGGTGCGGATTGGCCGGACGGAGTGTTGGCGGATGGAGAGATGGCGGTGACGGTGATGTTGCTCGCGATGGTTTGTGAACCGACCGTTTGTTGAACGGCGTGGTGCGGCTTGGAAAACTTCCAGCGCATCTTGACGAACAATAGCGCGATGACAAACAGCAGCGGCAAAGCGATGAAGATGAGAACGAGACGTTTCAAAGCACCACCTCGCAAGTTCCAACTCCGATAAATCTCAGGTGAGGATTCAGAAAGTTTTCAAAACAAACCGACATGAAAGTAGGGCGAGTTACTCCGTGCGCGCCGTTCTTGGCCAGCCAGGCGACGGCGCGCACGGAGTGACGCGCCCCACCAGCGTATTTGAAACTAGGCAACTTTCTCACGGCAACACAAACCCGATTGGCGGCGTGACCGAAGTCGGATTCCAGAAGTTCGCCACGTTCGGCAGCACGTAAGGCATGTTGCCGGACGACACGCCAAACCAGCGGAGTAATTCCGCGAAATACAAATCCGCCGACAGGCTCGGCAGCAATCGCCCGCCGCGCCCCACATCATTCGGCCCATCGAGCGTGAGGTCGGGATATGTGCCGAAGATATTTCCGCCGTCCACCTTCCCGCCGAAGACCATCGCATTCGCGCCCCATGCGTGATCCGTGCCGCGCCCGTTCGAGCGCAGCGTGCGGCTGAAATCCGACGCACTGAACGACACCACGTCGTTTTGAAGGCCGAGCATTTCGAGTGCTTGCTGATACGCGCCGATGGCGGTGTCGAGCGTCGAGAGCATTCCGGCCTGCGTGTTGAGCAACTCACCGTGATGATCCCAGCCACCGTAGTTGACGAAGAATGTCTGGCGCTTTAATCCCAGCAGGCTGCGAATTTTGATCGTCTTCACCACAGCCTTGAGCGTGGTGGCGAGGTAATTGCTCGCCGGGAACAACGCGTCCACAGCACCGCCGAGTTGCGCGTTTACGGAATCGAACTGCGTCTGGAAAAGCAACTGTGCATCGTTGCTCTGCTTGGTGAGCTTCGAAAAACTTTCCGTGAGCAGATTCGTGTAATGCTGGTTGAGCGTGTTTTGCAGCGCGGAATTTTTAAGTTGGAGCGGATTCGGATTCGTGCCGCCGGTATTGCCCTCGAACGACAACGCGCCGGAGGGCGTGATGACAAACTGCTGCGTGGAGTTGCCGACTTGAAACACATTGTTGCCGCCGAGCGAAATGCTCATCGAATTGCCGGGCGTGTTGTAGTAGGCATGCAAAATATCCGAGCAGCGTCCAGCCCAGCCGCTCAACTGCGCCTGACCCTGCGGCACTGCCGTCTGCCATTGCTCGATCTGGTCGCTGTGCGAGAACAGCGCCTTGGGCACTGGTAGCGCAGCGTTGTTTCCATTTTCCCATGCGTTGAACTGCGCCTTGGTGATCGGCTGCACGAGCGTGCCGATGTTCGAGACGAACGCGAGCCGACGTTTGCCTGCGAATGGGCCGGTGCCATTCGCCATCGCCTGCAAGTTCGCGCATGACGGATGCAGACCATAGTTTGCGGATGGCTCGGAGAGTTGGCGGAGAACATTGCGATCCAACGCGAGTCCGCCGTCGCTGCCGAATGCGCCGCGCGTGACGGAGTAAGTGTTGTAGGCAGACTGTTCCCACGGCACGAGGACGTTGAACGAGTCCATGCCGCCGCTGAGAAAAATGCAGACGAGAGCCTTGTTGTCGAGCGGGCCACCCTGCGCAGCGACGCTGTTGGCGAGCTTGAGATTGAGCAACGTGTTGAGGATCGCAGAAGAACCGACGGCGGCGCAGTTGAGTTGTTTGAGAAAGCTTCGACGTGAAATGGAAGTGGGGTGGTTCATGCTTCTTCTGTGGTTAATTGAAAATACCCAAGACCGAAACACCCCAATACCCAATCACCCAAGCCGCACAACGGTTCGGTATTGGGGTGCTTGGGTAATTGGGTATTTGAAGTCCGGCTTTTCATCTCTGCACCGCTCCTTCCGGGCACGTCGCGGCGAGATAGACGGCGAGGCGCGTTCGCAACAGCGTGTCGTACGACGGCACTTGGTTGAGCACGTTCAGAATGCTGTCGCGCGTGGCGTAAGTCATCGAGCCACCGCAGAACAACAAGTTCACTTGATCCACCAAATGCGGCGCGCTCCCGGCCTGCGCCAAGAGTTCGGTGTAGTCCGGCGGAAAATGGTAGTCGCCGTAATGCTTCAATCCGTCCTGAGTCATCTCCCACAGTTTGTTCGGAAACGAAATGCTCGAATAGCTATCCGTGATCTGGAACGCCGGACCGACGAGTCCGTTCAGCGTGAGCAAGCCCGGCGGTTGATAGCCGGGGCGGAAAAAGTTGAACACGCTCGGCGAATACGTCGGCTCCTGGAATGCCGCCGAGTTGAACTCGCCCCACGTCCACCAGAGTAGATTGGTGTAACGCCCGACGTTGCCCGCGCGAGTGATCGCCAATGCGCGATGAATCGGCTCTTTCAATCGCCCAAACTCCAGCGCGCTCAAGAACCACCGCGCGTCGCGAGCTTCTTCGTCGAGCAGGATGGCTTTAACGACTGCCGCGAGATTGCCGCGCTTGCCCGTGCCATCGTTGGTGAACTTCGCCGCGACGCGCGCGACGTAGTTGCTCGAAGGATTGCTCGTGACAAGGAATTGAATCAGTTGCTTGCTGACGAACGGTGCTGTGTTCGGATGCTCGAAGAGATTTCGCAACGCATCGTCCACATCACGCACGCCGTTCTCGACCGTCGGAGCGCGGGCGGGAATTGTGAAGCCGTTCAACAACGTCTTCGCGCCGAAGTCGTGTTTCTCAGCCCACATCTGCATCGGCACGGAACTGTCGTCGTCGCTCCAGCCGTTGTTGCCCCAAGCCTGACCGCCGAACCACAGCCCCGTGAACACGCGCGCGAACTCTGTGATCTGCGCGTTGCCGTAAGTCGGGATTGGCTGGTCAAACCCATCGAGTTGGCGCATGCCGCCCTGATTCAACTCCCAGAGGCCGATGCTAAACAACTGCTGCACTTCCCGCGCGTAATTTTCATCTGGATACTGGTTGATCTCTGGGCGCGCTTTTTGATTTCCGATGTGACTGAGGTAACGACCCATCACCGGATGGAACGTCACCTCGCGCAAAACATCGGAGTAATTGCCAAAGGCATTCCGCACGAAGATGTCGTAGTAATCCGAAACGCTGAGCGGTTTGTTTTCCAGATTCGGATCGCGCCGCGACACGACGCAGATCTGGCTCAACACAAACGCCACGCGTTGCCGCAACTGATCCGGCCCGGCCACTGCGCCGCGCGCGAACGGCGTGACGCAGTTATTGCCAAAGATGAAATTATCCATCTCGCTGAAAAGATAGGTGAGGTCGGTGCGCGGGCCGTTGAAGTCCGCGTAAATCTTTTCCATGTACGGCCGATGCAGCGACGCTGGCTGGTTCGTGATCTGATCGTCAATCCACGCCGCGATGCCTAGTTGTCGCACACGATCAATCTCACGCAACGTCGGCCCGAACGTCGCCTGCTGGAGCAACCGCGCCGCCTGCGCCCGCGTGACCAACCCCGTGGTGCTGCCGCCGGGTCCGCCGCGCATCTGCTCGACGAATGTCGCGAAGTCGCCGGCCACCGTGCCAGTAATCAAACCGTTGTTGGCGATGATGGAAACATTCGTGTGCGTGCTGTTGGCGCGGAGCGGATCGCTGCCGATCACGGCCTCGTCCCAATCCTTCACGCCGTCGCTGTCCGTGTCTTTATCGTCAGTGGACACGCGATAGAACTCGCGGTTCGTGGTCGCAAAACGATTCGTGAAAATTGTGGACACCTCGTTACCAGTCAGCCATGACACGCCGCCGAACTGAGTCCAGTTCGTGAGCGTGCTGCTTGTGAACAGCCGTTGATCTTTCGCCGACTGATAAGGCCACGTCACGACGGCGTTGTTCGTTTGCTTGGTCAGCGACACAGCGATCTTGGAGTTCGCATCAAACGGATTCGTGCCCCACTTCGCTTCCTGCGCGTTGGATGCGCCGTCGCCATCCGCGTCGCCGTTCGGTGGCAGAGCAAACGCGCGGAAACGCACTTCCCACGCGTCAACCAAACCGTTTCCATCCAAGTCCTGACCGCTCGGCCACGTCTGCCCGGTGAATGGAGGCCTGCTCGACGCGAGCAGCGGGTTCGATGAATTCGCGCGCTCAAGTCCGTCATTGATTCCGTCGCCATCGGTGTCGGTCACGAGCGGATTTGTTCCGGCGAGAAATTCATCGCGGTTGATCAACCCATCGCCGTCGAGATGATTTGTGGCGTCTGTGGCGAGAAACTTGTTCAAGCTATTCGCGTCTTCCCACACGTCAGGCATCCCGTCGTTATCGGAGTCTTTGGCGTTGGCGAACGCGGGCAGATTTTCCAGTGCGTTCGTGGTGATGAACATCCTCACGCCCTGATGCAGGTTCATGCTCGGCTGATTGGTCACGCCGTTGTAGTCCGTCCACTTCGCCGTGCCGTTGTCCACCAGAGCGGATGCGGTGCAATTCGCGTAGGACCGAGAGACGACAAGTGTGTTACTCGTTTGATTGGTGATCGTGAAACTCACCGTCCACGAATTGCCCGCGCCGCGTTGGGCGAACACGCGGAACTTGAGCCGGTCCGAAACATCCGCCGGGCCATAGCCGCTGAAACCGAGTTTTGCCTTCAGATCGGCAGGCGGATTGCCGTAATCGGAATCCCAGGCACCCGTCCCCGGTTGGCCTGGCGCACTGAAACCGCCGTTCGCATCGGAGTGGAACAAGTGTGTGAGTCCGCCGTTGTAATAGCGCAACGCCATGCCAAGCGTGCGCCATTCGGTGGTCGCCGGATTCTTCACTGCGAAGTCCACGAGGAAATCTTCGTTCCAGATGTTCGGTGCGAACGCGCCCGAGCCGTGATCCCAGACAAATTGCACGTTCTCCAGATTCCATTCCCAATTCGTGTGGGAACTTTTGAAGTAGGGAATATAGCCGACGAACGTGGAGCTGTTGGTCGGATTGTAATTCGGATCGGTGCCGAGAATTTTTTCAGCCTTGTCACTCACGCCATCACCGTCGGTGTCCGCGAGATTCGGATTGGTCGGGATAGGCGCGTTCACTTCCGCGTCGTCTGACAAGCCATCGCCATCGCTGTCAGGGTTGAGAGCGTTGGCGGTGGTTTCAACTTTGTCGTTCAACCCATCGCCGTCAGTGTCGGCAAGACGCGGATTGCTGCCGCGCAAAAATTCCTGCGAGTTGCTCAAGCCATCGCCATCGGTGTCTGCAGCGGCGAGCGCGATTGATCCCGGTTCAAGCGCGTGACGCATCTCATACCAATCAGGAATGCCAGACGCGTCGCTATCGAGATTGCGATCCACGATCTGCACCGCGCAGATGCCGAGCGACCAACCTTCGTAGTTCGTGACGTTGAGCGTGGCATTGGTGCTGGTGAGGTTCGTGTAGATCACGAAGTTGGCGTAGGGGAAATTGGTGACGCCCGCGACGCTCTCAACAAATGTCGTCTGCTGCGGCGTGGAAAGCGTGCGGAAGAATTGGTCGGTGGCGGAGTTCGTGCCGAGACGGATGCGACCTTTCTGTCCGTCGTAAGAACCGCCGACGATGACGCAGAGATCATAGTTTGTGAACGGGATGTTGCTCAACGTGAGCGCCGCTTGATTCGTGGTGTAGGCGCGGATGTAACCACTCATCAACTTGCGGTCGGATGAACCCGCATTGCGGCTCGCATCAACGGCATTGCCCGTCCATGTGTAGGTGAAGTTGCTGAGAATCGCTCCATCGCTGCGGACGATCTGATTCGTGACTGGCGTGAGGCTGTCCGCCTTGCTGCCGCTGGTGCGACCCCAACTCATCGGCAACGTGTCGTTCCAACGCGTCTGCGGAACGATGCCGGTGGTTTCGTTCGTGCCGAGCGTGGCGTTCATGTCGTTGAGCGAAACAAAATGAATCCCGATGCCGCCACGGAAAATCGTCGGCGTGTTCGTCGCGCTCATTGGGTTCGTGCCGACGCGACGCTCCAGCGAATCCGGCGCGCCATCAGTGTCGGAATCCACGAGCAAAGGATTCGATGCGGGCGAGCCGTTCACTTCATCGCCGTCGGAGATGGAATCGCCGTCCGTATCGGTCTTGTTTGGATTTGTGCCAACGACAAACTCCGCGCCGTCATTCAAACCATCGCCGTCCGTATCGGCACGATTGGGATTGGAAGAATTATTTCCGCCGTTGTATTCCTGCAACGCAGTGCGTCCATCGCCGTCCTTGTCGCTCGCGGCATCGGCGACATTCACGTCACTGAGATTGTTGTCTTCCTCCCACCAGCGCGGGAGACCGTCTGCGTCAGCATCCGCGAGCGCATTGGTGTCTGCTTCGAGTTGCGCGTAATCAAATTGAATCCAGTAGCCGACGTTCGCGGTGTTCGGCCCGACGCGCGCGATCTCAATCGTGTTCGCGCCAGCGGACGCGGCTACGCTCGCTGCAGGAAAATCCAGAATGATGCGCGTGTCGCGATCCACGCGATTGGAATAGAGCAGCGTGGTTGTGCCCGCGCTGTTTTTTAACCGAGCTGTGATGTCGTGCAGTCCAGTGCCTTCACCGCTCATGTTGGATAAACTCAACCACACGCCGCCCCAGACGAGTTCAAAGCTCAGTCGCAGCCGCGATTGCGCCCCCGCCTGCGCGCTGCTCAGGTTGAAGTGAACTCGATTCGTGCGATCACCATCCGTAAGTGCGCGTTCCCATCCGAGGTTCGGCTCAGATATGGCGACGGTGCGATTTGTGGTGAGTCCGTTGAAACCGTTGAGATAAGTTCCCTCGAAATAAAAGTCGTCGTCCACGACGGGATTGTTCGTGGTATAGACCGAGCCGGGGCGCGCATCGTTGATGTAATTTTCGGACGAGAATTCATCTGTGGCGTTGTAGCCCGCCGCCAACGGGTCTTCATCCACGCCGATCAGCCAGACGGTTTGCGGCGCGGAAAAAAGCGAAACCGTTGTCAAAGTCAGGATGGCAAACGCGAGACCAGTGTTGCGAATGAGGCTCATGCCGTTTTTAGATTATGTGCAATATGTTATCACCTCAATCAGAGCGGTCAATCTTGCCCAGAGGTCGGATTTGATTTTGAGTGCGACTACGATGAACAAAACTTTGCAACCTCACCCGATGTTGATTGGCGAAACAATGTTTGGAAATCCAACCGACTTCATTACCCTGCCGCGACCATGCCGAAAAACATTTTTCTGATCTGCTTTGCGATGTTCATCAGCACAAGTTCTCCCGCCGCTGAATCCGGTTTGCCTGCGCTGAAACCGCTCTTCCGCGATCCGATCCATGACGGCGGGGCGGATTCGGTCGTCATCTGGAATCCGAGCGTGAAACGTTGGTGGATGTTCTATACGAACCGCCGCGCGACCGCGACGAACGAACCCGGCGTTGCTTGGGTTCACGGCACAAAGATCGGTATCGCTGAATCCACGGACAACGGTGCTTCGTGGAATTACATCGGTACAGCGGAAATCGAACTGCCCGCCAAGCTCGGCGGCACAAACGTCACGCACTGGGCTCTGGAGATTTTCACTGCGCCCGATGGAGCGCATCACATGTTCCTGACCGTCGTTGCCCGGCATTTTTCAAGGCTGGAATCATCCCCGCAGCATCGTCCATCTCACAAGTGACGCTCTGCGCCATTGGAAAAATGCACAGCCGCTCGTGCTTGCGTCGGATCGCGTCATTGACGCCTGCGTGATTCAACTCACGAACAATCCCTGGCGGATGTGGTACAACAACGAACGCGACAAAAAACCCATTTACTACGCGGACTCGACCAATCTC